>JAIVJP010000058.1 GCA_020199975.1 Acidobacteriota bacterium | reverse complement strand
CGGACGAGGCGGCATGGGCACGGTTTATCGTGCAACACACCTGGGACTGGAACGTCCCGTCGCTGTCAAAATTATCAAACAGGAGTTTGCCTCCGACCGAGACGTGGCCGACCGCTTTCTGCGGGAAGCCCGCACGATGGCCAGGCTGCGCCATCGGCACGCAGCGATGATTTTTGACGCCGGCAATCTGCCGGATGGCCGTCATTTCATCATCATGGAGTTTGTGGAAGGCACCACGCTGTCGGAAGCATTGGTCCGCGATGGTCGTTTCTCCGCGGAACGAGCCGTCAAGATTGCGGTACAGATTTGCGATGTGCTGGAAGAGGCACATCAGCTTGGCATCATCCACCGGGACCTCAAACCTTCGAACATCATGCTCAATGAACGAGGGGTTTGTGTGCTGGACTTCGGAGTTGCAAAGGTTCTAGTGACCTCGGCGGAGTCAACAGCAACCCACGCGACGACCGGTTCAGGTCAGTTAGTGGGCACGCCGCGATACATGTCGCCCGAGCAGTGTCTGGGCCAGCGCGTTGGCGCGCGCAGCGATCTCTACAGCCTCGGAATTGTGCTCTACGAGATGTTGGCAGGCCGTCCGCCGTTTATAGATCCGTTGCCATCGGCGATGTTAGTGAAACAGGCAACGGCTCCGGCGCCACCTTTGCCGCAGCTGCGTCAGGACATTCCCAAACAACTTGCGATCGCGGTGCACACTCTGCTTGCTAAACGCCCAGAAGACCGACCTCGGACGGCGGCGGCCGTGCGAGCTATTTTGGAGAAGAGTTTGGTGCGGCCAGAGCTTAGGCCGGAAGCCGATCCACTCTCCTCCACGATGGCAGTGCTTGCTGAACGAAGTAGCTTAGTATTTCGCCTGGCAGCACCGCTGGCCACGGTGATCCTCTTTGGTACCCTGCTCTTTGTCTGGGGACACGGCGAGACCGCCACTAAGTCTGCAGAGGACTCTTCCGCCGCAGCCCAGTTGGCAGCTAGCGCGGTACTTCCGAGCCGTTCTGTTCTTAGTGAAAAAAAGGAAACCTTAGGCGGAGACGCCGCTGCTAACAGTGCGGACGCCGTCTTCTCCGAGGCGATGTTAGCTCCATCTCTGACGCTGGACCGTGCGCGAAAGATCGCCGCCAGTGGATCTCAAGGTTACGTCGGTGACGTGCAGATACTTCAGACCGCATCCGGAGCCTCGGTGGCCGCAATTCAAGATGAACGGATTGTCGGCGCCGCTCGTTTCCTGGTGATGGAGAAACGCGGAAGAGTGTATCGCGTTTCGGCCCGAGGTCAGCTTGATACCAAGAACTTTCGCAATGGCGATTGGACTGCGGAAACCCTTGATGCTGACGCCGACGAGTACGATGAAGTTCTTTTTACCGGGACCGAAACGAAGGGTCGCACTTCCCGCCACCGGCTCGTGCTCTACGTGCCCATGAATCGCGAGATGTATGTCTTCCAATTCGAAAACAATAACGTAACGGGTCGGCTGTTAAAAGCGTCCTGGTCGAAGAGTGTCTTTTCAGGGAATGGTTCGACCTATGCCACGGTACTAAGAGGAAAAGCTAATAGACTGGTTGCCAAAATGAGAAATCCTTAGGCGGCAGTCAAGTACCTCAGAGATCCCCAAAAAGTCAGCTCAAGCCCCGCTACCTTGGGTAACAACATACCCTACCTTGCAGGTAAGATATCTTACCTCCAAATTACCGTAGGCCCTTTTTGGGTTTTCACACAGCCTCTATCGCTCCTCGGCTCTGATGTAGTTGAGTTGAAGTCGAATTCTGCAGGTCTGGTTCACGAAACTGCATCAGAACGCGCACTCTCAATTCCATGGTCACACACCCGTAAATCTGAGCCTCCGGAGACCCGGGAAGCTTACATGTTAAAGCCCCCTTACCGCGGCCATCATTTGTGAAATTTGCGCTGGAAAGCTAACCTCGGAAGAGTTTGACTCGGTTTTGTCGCAGATATACCAAGATGAACCCTATTCGGGGCTAAACATCTAAATGTTGCTTTGTCACATCGAACGTCTTTCGGAGAATGGAACAAACTATCAACGGAGCTTTTTTGTGAAACGTAATCTTCTAATTCTTCTCCTAATTAGTTCTTTGCTGGCGCCATCGGCGATTTCGGCTAGCCAGCGTCGAACTGCGCCACGAGCTACGCCGCCGCAAACAGCGGCCGCGACAGCAACCGCGCGTACACACCCAACTTTGGAGTGGCGATGCGTTTTATGCGCGACGCAGTGCGCTACCCCCTCTTCGACGAGCGACAGTTCGAACAAGAGCGCGAGGTCGTCATCGGCGAACTCGATCGCCACGAATCAAATCCGTTCGGCTACTTGTCGCTTGAGATGAACAACCGCCTCTTCTACAAATACCCGAGCCGCAAGAACCCGGGTGGCAACCGTCAGACCGTGCGCGCGGCGACAACCGAGAGTATGCGGCTCGTTCAGAGTCGCTACTACGTTCCAAACAATTCCGCCGTAGTAGTCACGGGCGATGTGAAGTCGGACGAGGTCTTCCAGCTGGTCAGCGATCTCTTCGGCGATTGGACGCGTCGCGAGAAGGATCCGTTCGCGGAGTTTCCGCCGGTCGAGCATCCACCACTCGAAAAGAGCGAGGGAATGGTCATTCGCCAGCCCGTCCAGAATGTGATCATCATGATCGGTTGGCATGGTCCTTCGATCGGCAACGACAACCCCGGCACCTACGCAGCAGATGTCTTCTCCTTCATTCTGCGCCAGCCCAACTCGCGCTTTCAGCGCGCGCTCGTAGACACAGGCCTCGTCACCGGCATCAACATCGGCTACTACACCCAGCGCAACGTCGGGCCGATCAATATTATCGCGCAAACTACACCCGACAAGGCTCGCGCTGCGGTGAGGGCTATCTACAACGAAATCGAGCACTTCAACGACCCCGACTATTACACCGATGAGCAGTTGGAAACAGCCAAGGCGCTCCTGGAAGCCGAGGACTTATTCGACCGCGAGAAGGTAAGCGAATACACGCACACCATCAGCTTTTGGTGGGCCTCGACAGGCATCGATTACTTCCGAGGCTACCTGGGGAACCTGCGCCGGACCTCGCGAGCCGATATTAGCCGCTACGTTACGACCTACGTTCAGGGCAAGCCGCACGTCGGCCTCGCGCTCATGTCTGAAGAATCGCTCAAGCAATCACAGCTTACCCAGGAAGATTTGATCGGCGATAGGAAACAGAATGCAACTCCGGCAAACAGATAATACATTGATCCCTACTTGCACGGCGGGAGACGAAGTGGGAATACGGAAACTTTTGAGCACCATCATGCGGATTTGGGCGCTTGGCCTCGCCTTGCTGGTTTCAGTAACTCCGACGGCCGCCCAAGGGCAGACGCTGCCGGCCCAGAAGGCGGCTAAGGCCGCCGTCGCGGAGAGAGCGGTCACGCCTGTAGATCCGGTCTCGCTCGTCACCGAATTCGACGTGAACGGGCTGAAGGTCCTGGTCAAGCGCCGCGCCGGAACGCAGACGGCCGTCGCTGGCCTTTTCATCAAGGGCGGCGTGCGCAACATCACTCCAGAAAAAGGCGGCGTTGAGAATCTGATGATCGACGCCGCATCGGAGGCGACTGTGAGCTTCCCGCGCCAGCGTATGCGCATGGAGCTTTCTCGCATGGGTACGACGATCGGATCCGTCGTTAACTACGACTATTCCGGTCTGACCATGGCTTCGACGCGCGCGAATTTCGACCGCTCGTGGGAGATCTTTACCGACGTGGCTCTCAGGCCCGCTTTCACTACCGACGACGTCGCACGCGTGCGCAACCGAATCGTCGCTTCCTTGCGTAACGACACCGACACGCCTGACTCATACCTGCAAGTTTTACAGGCGCGCGTGGCGTACGCCGGTCATCCCTATCTCAACGACCCACGCGGGACCGCCGACTCCGTGTCCCGCCTGACCTCCGCAGACCTTCGGGGATATCATAAGCAGGTGATGGAGACGTCGCGGCTGTTGCTCGTCGTTGTTGGCGACCTCGACCCGCAAATGTTACGCAGCCGCATTGCCGCCAGCTTCGGTAAACTTCCGCGCGGCGACTATCATCCAGGTCCGTTGCCGGAGCTGTCATTCACCGCGCCTTCGGTTCAAGTGACTGAACGCGCGCTCCCGACCAATTACGTGCAGGGCGTGTTCACCGCACCCAACTTAGCGGCGCCGGACATCTACGCAATGCGTGTCGCTTCGACCATCTTGCAGAACCGCGTCTTTATCGAAGTCCGGCACAAACGGAATCTCTCCTACGCACCCGATGCCTTCCTTTGGAGTCAGGGCGCCAATGTAGGTGGGATCTATGTGACGTCCGTCGATGCTAACCAGTCCGTCCGCGTGATGCTGGACGAGATCACGCGACTTCAGCGCGAGCCTCTCCAGCGGGAGGAACTTGAGTCGACGGTGCAGCACTTCCTAACGCGTCATTACCTGGGCCAGGAGACCAACGCCGCTCAGGCCGGCGAGCTGGCGCAGTATGAGATCATCGGTGGCGGCTGGCGCAACGCTTTCGTCTTCTTGCCACGCTTACGCGCCGTCACGGCCGAAGATGTGCAGCGCGTGGCGCAGAAGTACATGCGCAACATCCGCTTTGTCGTGCTCGGAGATCCCAAGAGCATCGACACCAAATTGTTTACCGGCCAAGCGGGGATGATGGGACGCGGAGATAGGTAATAAGCATCACCTAACTTGTTTAGCACTTCTTCTGAGCTGGGCTTGAGCAAGGTCGCCTTCGTCATCGTCCGCAAGTAGTCCGGCAACTTGATACACACGACCTTTGCCAGCCGGTGAGTTTACGTCGTCGTTTCCAGCGGGAAAAGAAGACCCAAGGCCGAGATATAGAGAAGTTGCGGCGCTCAACTCCCTTATGTCTTTAACATGTTACCGCAGGAAAACACTGGAGGTAGTTTTTTACCAAATGGCAAAAGGCCGCCGGAATTGGCGGCCTTTTCACCATTTCGAGTGTTGAACGGCTATTACTTAATGATCTCTACGACTCCAATCGTCTCGCCGGTGGGCGTGCTTACCTCGTTCTCGGCTGTTACCAGCAGACCGAAATCCTGCAGCGCCGTCTCGGATCGGATTTCTGCCTCGTTACGTCCTGCCGCGTTAACTATCTGTCCGAGTTTGACGAACTTGTTGTCAGGCGAAACTGCCCATACAACATAGATTTGTCCGGCAGGCGCGTCCTTCAGTTCATGAAACCGCATCTTGATCTCGGAAGGGCCATCCTTTCGTGGGGTGATGATGACGTTGGCTCGTGCGCCGGTCATCGCACCTGAGAACTTTATCTTCATCTCTGTGTCAGTTCCTCTGCGGAATCCGGGAATGTTCAGCATCGGAACCTTGTAAGAGGTGGCCGGAGTGGCTCCCCCGGTGGTCGTCGCCGACACACGCTCGCCTACAGGCGCACCATCGCGCTTGCCATGGCTCCCAAGTGGAACCACCGCAAAGCCGGAGGGTACCGCGCTTCGAAAGTAGACTTTTGTGTTCGGGTCGTAGGCTGCCAGACTTGGTTCAGGCGACGCAACCAGCATGAATTTGTTTAGCGGAGTTGTCGCGTTGAATGTGCCCAGCCCATCTAGTCTCCTTGCCCACCGGATACTCGATCACGGTAAATGTGCCGTCGGGATGCCGAACTGTCTTGGTAATTGTGGTTGGTGTTTGAGTGACTGTGGTGGTTGTAGGTTGCGTGGGGGTCGTAGGTTGTTGACCCAGCGCGAGAGGTCCCGCTGAAAGAATCAAGATAGCTCCCGCCACAATTGTTGCTGCTTTAGTACTCATGCGAATTGCTCCTTTTTAACTAACTAAACTAATCGCGATTATTAGACCCTAGTACAGGTCTGAAGTGTCTGCAGGGGGTGACCAGGTAAAGTTTACGGGGTAAATGACACGATAGGATGCCGATATCAATGCCAATTCCTATCCAAATGATTACATTCGTCTAATATTGCGGAAAGGTTACTAAAACGACACCAAACTGTGGCGAACGCGAGAATTCAATAGCTATAGAGTTCTTGAATTGCCTTCGCCACGTCCGCCGCCTGCGGCAGGATCACATCTTCAAGTTGAGGGGCATAAGCTACGAAGGTATCGAGTGCGGCGACGCGATGTACGGGGGCATCGAGATATTCGAAGAGTTCGCCGGCAATCCGCGCGGCGATCTCCGCGCCGTAGCCAAAAGATAGGGAGTCTTCGTGAGCGACCAATACCTTGTTGGTCTTCTTCACGGAGGCCACGATCGCATTCCAGTCGTAAGGAGAGAGTGAACGGAGATCAATGACCTCCACACTGATTCCCTGCTGCTCGGCCTGTTTGGCCGCCACCACCGAGCGTTGCACGAGCGCGCCATAGGCGATGATCGACATATGTGTTCCCTCACGCACTATCTTCGCTTTCCCGAACGGGATCATGAAATCGTCGGGTGGGTACTGCGACTTGTTGTACGTCTGCCGGTAAAGATGCTTGTGCTCGAGAAACAGGACGGGATCGTCGCAACGAATCGCGGTGCGCAACAGACCATTGGCGTCCAGCGCATTTGAAGGATAGACCAGGTCTACCCCGTCCTTGATCCGCTGCAAATCATCCTGGCTGGTAATGCCTTCCTCTATCAGGAACCCGCCAAAACGTTTGACTGGATCGCGCTCCGAATCCGCCGTGCGCTCTTCGTCGGGGCGATACAACCGTTCGTCGTCTGAAAGTGAGTGAGAATAGGGACGGATTACCTTTGCATGGACCAGCGCCGGTCCCTTGCCTTCGCGGCAATGCTGCACCGCACGTTGAATTGCCGCATACGACTCAAGCAAGTCAGTCCCGTCGCATCTCTCAATATGGAGATTGGGAAAGTTTTCCAGGAGCTTGGAAACGTCACCACCCGGCGTTTGCACTTCCACCGGGACACTGATCGCGTAACCGTTGTCTTCCAGCAAAAACAGCACCGGCAGTTTCAGATTACAGGCACTGTTCAATGCTTCCCAGCACTCGCCTTCGCTGCTCGTGCCGTCGCCGAGTGACACATACGCCACTTCATCCGCATGAAAGTCTTGGACTCGGTTCTTCAGTTCCTTGATCAGCTTGACGCGGTAGCCGGCTTCCGCGCAGCCGACCGCTTGCAGCAGTTGTGTGCCCGTGGGTGATGACTGCGAAACGATGTTGAGCTTTTTGTGGCCCCAGTGTGATGGCATCTGGCGGCCGTGTGAGTTTGGATCTTTCTCGGCGCCGACAGCTGAAAGCAGTTGTTCCAGTGGCGTCATGCCGAGCTGCAAACAAAGCGCCCGATCACGGTAATAGGGATAGAACCAGTCATAGCCGGGTTTAAGGACCGTTCCCGCGGCGACCAGGACGGCTTCGTGTCCTGCACCGCTGATCTGGAAAAAGATCTTGTTCTGACCCTTGAGCTGAATCTCTTTGTCGTCAATTTTGCGTGACAGATACATCGTGCGATAGATCGAGAGCATCTGCTCACGGCTAAGTCCGTGGTGTTCGCGTCGACCTTTTGTGACGGGACCTTGAGAGGCCGCGTCGGGTGCGGTTGCGATTGCGGAGATGGAACGCGACTCCCCTGAACTGGCGGTTTGTCTCAGGTTTTTCTCACAAGCTTTAGTACTTTCGTGTCAGGTTTCATACTTGCACCGGTTTCATCAACGACTCATGCGAGCTTCATGCTCATCTCGTTTCGCCTTCATATTCACTTGCCAGAGTCATCCGGTATTCTTCGGCCATTGAAGGATGACCGTGAGACAAAGCAGCCGCAACGCCGCGCTCATAAGCTTTGCGGGCATTTAGCCGGTCGCCAATTTTCTCGTAAGCGGATCCCAACATCCCGTAGGCGTTGCCCTCGTCGTCGGAACCCTCAAGATACTGGTTTAAGGTTTCCACCAATTCCTGATTCAATCCCGCCTTCTCATACTCTTTCGCCAGACCGAAAAGCACATTGCCATTGCCAGGATCAGTTTCCAGGATCTGTTTGAAGATTTCGATTCTCGATGATGACATTCTAGAAGATAACCTCTTTACTTGCTTCCTATAATCAGCTTGGCGATCGTCTGCAACTGCATGTTGGAGGTTCCTTCGTAAATCGCGCCAATCTTGGAATCCCGCCAGAACTTCTCCACCGGATAATCCTTCACAAAGCCATATCCCCCATAGAGCTCGATGGCGAGTGAACTAATTTTCTCCGCCGCGCGCGAGGAATAGAGTTTGGCCATCGCCGCTTCCTTCACGAAGTTCATTCCCGCATCCTTCATCCGCGCCGCGTTATAGACCATCAAACGCGCGGCCTCCAGTTGGGTGGCCATTTCGGCCAGTTGAAACTGAACGCCTTGAAACTGATTAATCGGCTTTCCGAATTGCTGCCTCTCCGCCGTGTAAGCGAGGGCTGCCTCCAGCGCGCCGCGCGCAATACCTATCATTTGGGCACCGATTCCTATGCGCCCCTCGTTCAACGTTTCAATGGAAACTTTGTAGCCTTTGCCCACTTCACCAAGCACGTTCTCTTTGGGCACCCGGCAATCTTCCAGAATCAATTCGGTAGTTGAAGAGGCGCGAATCCCCAACTTGTTTTCTTTCTTGCCCACTGAAAAACCATCGAAGCTTCGCTCGACGATGAATGCCGTGATCCCTCGATAACCGGCTTCCGGATTAGCGTTGGCGAACAGAACAAAGATCTCGGCCTCGTTCCCGTTTGTGATCCAGAGCTTCTGTCCATTGATTTGGTAGTGGTCACCTTTGTCCACGGCGCGCGTTTGCATGGCAAAAGCATCTGAGCCTGAGCCGGCCTCGCTCAGCGCATAAGCTCCCACCCGTTCACTTGCAAGCTGCGGTAGATACTCCTTCTTTTGTTCTGCATTGCCCCAGCGAATTACGGCGTTATTGACCAGCGTGTTCTGGACATCAACAAAAACGCCCACTGAGGCATCAACTCTCGAAAGCTCTTCGACCGCCAGGATAGCGGTGAAGAAAGAAGCTCCGGCGCCACCAAACTCTTCCGGCGTTTCAATGCCCATCAACCCCAGGTCGAAACATTGTTGGCTCAGGTTGGGGTCGAATTTCGCGTGCTCGTCCATCTCTTCGACGCGCGGACGCAGTTCGCCTTCGGCAAACTCGCGCACACTTGCGCGAAACATCTGTTCGTCTTCCGAGAGCGTTGTCAGAGGAAACCCGGACTTCTGCTCAACTGCTGGTTGACTTTGACTCATCTTCACCTCTAGCACCCGAGCCCGATGGTCCGCCCGCACCTTACTTGGAATCGTTCCGGGATGATTATTTTTTACTTGAACGTCTAGCATCATAGTCAACGGAAAAGTTAAAGGCAAAAGGCGGGGAGCCTAATCCGCAGAATCTGCAGTCCTTTCCGCAGATGACTCAGGATGATATCGAAAATGGCGTCTGCATTTTGTTAATTGGTTTTGCGCCGCTGCGCCCGGCGGAGTTTTTGTGCGGGCGAAAATTATGGTAAAGGCGCACGTCAACTAATCGGATTTATCGCGAGGTGGGTCTTTAATGTTCGCTTAGCTGCTTCATTACCTCGGCAAATTTCTCAACGCCAGCGCGCGTGTGAGCGAGGTCGCGACGGCTGTCGAGGTATGCAGTCCAGACTGGCGTCTGGGTCAATGCTCGTTGCGTGTTTTCGTCCAATGCCTGCGCCATCACCGCAATTAGATCGCTGACCACGCGGGTGTGCTCGAGCAGTGACTGGATGATCGAATACGCCAGACGCGCCTGTTCGTAATCAAGGTCGGACACCTTCGCATCATGCGGCGTCAACTGATCTGCTTCACCGGCCATTCAATCAACTCCACGAGATGGGTGTATCACGGCTTGCCGCTCCCTGTGCGGTCGCGGATACGCCCGACTTTCAGCGCAGGCTCGCGTCGCTCACTACGGAACCGCGAGCGGTTCGACCCGATCACAAACTCAATTCATCTTAATTGAGCTTTTACTGGTCATTGAGTGCTTGGATCCGGTCGCTATCGCGCGCGGTTCTGTATCGGAGCACTAAACCATCCTTATTGAAGGGCGCTTCCCCGCACGAATGGGAGTTCGGCAACTCTTGCATGGAGATCCCCATGCGATGAAGTAACTCTCAACTCCGTGTAGGGCGCTAGGTAGTCATACTTAACGTAACCCAATGCAATAGGGCAGCCGAGATGTGGCGACAAGGTGTTGGAGGTTATTCGTCCAATTTCCTTGTCGTCAGCCGATTTGATTTTTGCATCCTTGTCGATCTTCATCGCCCGATCGAAAAATACACCAACGAGTTTCTTGGCGACGTGACCACGATACTTGATGCGCGCGATGATCTCCTGACCGATGTAGCACCCCTTTGTAAAACTCACAGCTTCGTCCAGACCAGTTTCTGTCACGACGTTTGTTTCATCTATATCGATCCTATAGCGTGGCACGCCCGCTTCGATCCTAAGCCTGTCCAATGCCTCGTAGCCAACGGGCCGTGCCCCCGCGTGCACGAAAGTGTCCCACAAGGGAGTTGCCTTTTCTGCGCTGACGACAATGTCAAAGCCGTCTTCGGCGGTGTGGGTGGCGCGCAAGACTGCCAGGCTGTTTTGCTCCCATTCAATCTCCACGACTCCGTTCCTGGATAATCCCAATGAAGTCTCACCGAGAACGGATCCCACGATTCCGGTGGCTTGCTTCCCCTGCACAGATAGCAGCGCCGTCTGTTTGGTCAGGTCGGTCACCTGAAAGTCGCCAGCAAACGTGAAACGTTGAATGGTCTTCAGAACGGTTTCATGCGTCGCGCCTTCCGTATCAATCAGGAATCCGTCACTGATCCGAACGACGCGCACGTATGCAAGCAAGCGGCCCTGCACGTTTGGGAAGACGGCCGGCATCCACTGGTTCTCCGCCAGCGTTTTCATGTCGTTCGTGATCAGGCCATTGAGAAACTGTACGGCCTCCGCACCGCGCACCTGGAAGCGACCGCGTGGCGAGAGATCGATAACACCGGCGCCTCTTTCACGAACAGCCGCATACTCAAATAATTCATCACCGTAAGAAGCCGGCACCTGCCATCCATCGCATTCTTTCATCTCGGCACCAAGACGTAAATGAGTCTCGTGGAGTGGCGACTGATGAATTGCGATTTGTTCTACAACTTCGCTCATTGCGTTTTTTGCAGTCGTGAAGACGAAGGGGTGTCGATTTCAGAAACGCGAAGTCCTTGCGCGCCGAAAGCGGCAGAGGCGCGAACGTTCACTCCAAACCCTGCTTGCTCGATAGCTTGAGCCACAACTTGGTAGTCCTGCAACTGCGCCGCTTCGCGCCGATGCGAGGCCAGAACCTGGGGACTTGGATGGTAAATCGGCACCAGCAACCGGCCGTCCCAATCATGGATCTTCCCGGATGATTCTTTAAGATTCAATTCATGCCATTTAATGTTCTTTAGCGCCTCGAGTGCAACCGAGCCGAGCGTTACCACTACTTCAGGATCAATAATCTCAATTGCTCGGCGCAAAAACTGGGAACAGTTTGCCACTTCGCCTTTCGTCGGTTTGCGATTTGCGCCCAAGTCCGTACGAGGATTACAGAGAGCAGCACTGGTGATGAATATGTTTCCGCGTGCTAAGCCGATCGAGGCTATGAACCGATCAAAGTTCTTTCCTGACTGATCGCCTGAAAAAGGCACATGAGTGCGATCTGCGCCTTTACGCCCCGGGGCTTCACCGATAAACACTACGCGGGCTGCCAGAGGGCCATTGAGTGCGCTAAACACTGCGATTCGATCGCTCATTGCCAGGCAACGCGTGCAGCTTGCGGCCTCAGATACCAGTTGAGCAAATCGTTGCTTCTGCGATTGGATAACGCGCATTATGAGAAGATTTCACCATAAAGCCACGAAGACATAAAGGGAGGAAGAAGGCACAAAGAACAATCCGGGGTAGGGGCCTGTTTCGAGGAGCGCGGCTCTCAAACGGCCAACCGTAGGGCCAAACACAATCCACGAAAACGCAGGAAGCGACACTAACAAGTTTAGTGTTGGTCCATGCAGCTTCGTGGATCGTTTACAGCACTCGAAGCACAAAAGAAATCTGCAAGTAGGCCCCTACCGATCC
>JAIVJP010000057.1 GCA_020199975.1 Acidobacteriota bacterium | reverse complement strand
ATGCTGGTAATGATCGCGTCGATCTCCTGTCCTTTTTTCAAAACCTCGCTCGGATGTTTGATGCGTCTGGACCAGGAGATATCGGAAACGTGAACCAGTCCATCAACGCCGTCTTCGATCTCAATGAAGGCGCCGAAGTCTGTAAGGTTGCGCACCCGTCCGTGAACTCGGGTACCTATCTGGTAGCGATCGTGTAGCGTTTGCCACGGGTTTTCCTGGATCTGCTTCATTCCTAGACTGATACGACGAGCCTTCGGGTCAACGCTGAGCACCTCAACTTCAACTGTGTCGCCTGGATTAACAATCTTGCTGGGATGCTTGACGCGTTTCGACCAGCTCATTTCCGACACATGAACGAGCCCTTCGACCCCGTTTTCCAACTCAACAAAAGCGCCGTAATCAGCAACGCTGGCGATGCGGCCGCCTACTCTGGTACCTATAGGAAAGCGTTCTTCAACGCTCGACCATGGATCGGGCAAAAGTTGTTTGTAACCGAGAGAGACTCGTTCTCGGTCGCGATCGAATTTGAGAACTTTGACCTGGATGTTATCGCCAACCTTGAAGAGTTCATTCGGACTCTGCAGGCGTCCCCACGACATATCGGTAACATGGAGCAAGCCGTCAACACCGCCGAGATCAACAAAGGCGCCGTAGTCAGTCAAGTTCTTAATCTGGCCCTCGACAATAATATCTTCTTCAATCTGACCTAGTGTCTGATCTTTCCGTCCGGCGTTCTCACCCTCAATGACGGCTTTGCGGGATAGCACTACGTTGGACCGCTTGCGATTGAGCTTAATGACCTTCGCTTCGATCTCCTGGTTCCTTAGGCTGTCCAAATTGCGGACTGGACGCACATCAACCTGGGAGCCGGGCAAGAAGGCCGCGATGCCATCAATATCGATGCGAAGCCCGCCCTTGATGCGCTCCATTACCCGACCTTTAACAGTCGAGCCTTCCTGGTAGGCCTCCTCCAAATCATCCCAGGCCTTCATGCGCACGGCATCCGCGCGCGACAAAACAGGCAGGCCATCCGCAGTTTCCATGCTCTTTACCAGCACTTCGACTTCGTCGCCCGCCTTCACGGTGATCACGCCATCTTCGGTAAACTCAGCGGGGTTTACAATGCCTTCAGACTTGTATCCAAAATCGATGACGACACCGCGTTCACTTATTCCGACCACTGTGCCTCGAACGACTTCACCCTCTTGCAGCGTCGCTTGCTCCTGCTCGAATTGGTCGAGTAGTTGTCCAAAGTCGACATCGCCAGTCGGGCGGGTATCATCATCGTCCTTGGTGGGATCAGACATGGACACCGGTTCACTCGTAGGTGCGGTTGCGGTTTGCGGTGGAGAGATTTCCGACTCACCGGAAGGTATTTTCTCTTCTGTCGCGTCGCTGTTATTCAGCTTGGGTTCTTCACTAAGCATGCAGACTCCTGTGGTCTTCCCGGGCAATTTCACCGTGTCATAGATCATATCGCGCTACATTGCCGCATACTATCCGCAACAGTCACAATGGGCGGACAGTAGTTCAAGCGGCCTGTTGGCTGGGACGTTGGCAGATTGGCGGATTTTGCAGCTGGAGCGAGGAATGCGAGCCGTTCAGATCTGGAAAAGGAGTTTTTAGTGTGTTTCGATTTCCGCCGTGCCCGTAGTCACCCGCTTGCTCCGACATAACCGGCCGCTTTTTACCGGGTAGGTCGGGAAATGTACACGCCAGAATGAGCGTGTGTCAAGGCGCGCTAACGCACAGCGGGCAAACAAAAATCATCGAACCCAGGGTGCCTTTAACTCCATCTAGTAGCATTGAACCGCAATCAAGATCAGCGACTGCCGGATGAAATGCTTTCGCTCCTACGGGGTACTACATAAACTCCCGCGGAATGCGATCCCACGAAGAGCGTATTCTGATCCTGTGAGTCAAACGCGAGCGACCAGATTCTTTGGCTTGCGAGTCGATGTTCCTTAAGATCAATACGCGCCCACGTCTTGCCGGCGTTCACAGTGCGGTATACGCCGCCTCCTATCTCTCCACTTTGATAAGCGTTGCCCACGAAGATTTCGTCGACGTTTCTAGGATTGATCAGAATGCTGGTGAAGTCGCCGAAAGGCAGGTTTCCGCCGCGGCGACTCCAATTCGCGCCATCGTCATGGGACGAGTAAAACGTCTGCTTCGTGCCGACGTAGATGTAACCGGGGCGCTGCGAATCCTGCACAACAGTATTTACCGGAGCATCAGTGGGAATGTCGTTCAACTGCCTCCATGTCTGCCCGCCATCACGCGAGACAATTACGCCTGATGCCGCAGTGCCTGCCCAGATGACCTCCGGCTGCTTCAGATTGGTGGAGATGGACGTGGTGCGAGGATCAATCGATAATCCATACGGAAGTTTCTGCCAGCCCTTCGTGGGGTCGAGGCTCCGATAGAGACCTACGTTGGTCGCGGCAAGGAAGCTGGGCTTGCCGCTGGACACATCGATCGTGTGTACCAACGCATTGATAGCATCGGTGATGATCAAAGATGATGCGGCTTGCTCTTCTGCGGCGCTAGAGCCGTCACCCTTCGACACTCCCAAGGCCGCCAGGGTGATCTGATCAAGCTTTCCGGTCATGGGAAGACTGCGATCCGCCTGGAATCTCTCTAGAGCAACGACGGTTTGGGTTCCAGGTTTTCCGTCGGGCGTCCCGACGTTGTAACCGGCGCGGTTCAGAGCCACCTGGACACGACGGACTGTGTCGTTGGGCTTCCGGGAAGCTACGACTTGTTGGGGCTGACGGGAACTTGGGGTGGTCCGCGATGTTTTCTTCCCTCGTGTGACCGGTTTCTTAATGGGGTCAGTTCCAGCTGAATTGGCAGCCCATACCGGAGCCCAAGAAGCTCCTCTATCAACGGAACGATAGATGCCCAGATTGGTTCCTAAGTAAATCACGTCTGGGTTGAGGGTGTCCTGGAGGATTGAGTAAGTGATCACGCGCGACGGCAGCTTCCGCATCGATGGACGCCACGTTTGGCCATTGTCATTGCTGACAAAGAGAAAACCGCCTCCGGTAGCAGTGTTTATAGTGGCGGCGTAAATCCTATTCGGCATCTCGCGATCCGCCACGATGGTGTTGGCGAACCTGCCGCTATATCCCCCATTGGTGGGTAAGAAGGTTTTCCCGCTGTCGTTAGAGACCATCACACCATAATTGTTTGTGCCGATATAGATTGTTTCGGGACGTGAAGGGTGAACAGTGATCGAGTTGATCTCCAACCGCCGCGAGGTGGTCACCATCCAGGAGTCCGAATCACCGTCTCTTTCTGAGCGCCAAAAACCTTCGGTGGTACCGGCAAAGACAAGCCCAGGAACTGATGGGTGTTGCAAGATGGCACGGGTTCTTCGAGATTGGGACGGAATACCTTGGACCTTTCGCCAACTTTTACCAGCGTTCCTGGTCTCATAGATTCCGCTGCAGGCGGAGGCAATCACGTGATTTGGATCACGCGGGTCGATATCGATGGCGAAAATGTCGGAGTCGTCAATGATCCCATTCCTGATTGACTTCCAGGTCTTGCCGCCATCCGTTGTTTTGAAGGGAAGATACCAGGTGCCGGCATAGATAATATCGGGAGTGCGGGGATCGATAGCCAGCGACTCAACATGAACCAGCCCGGAGGTGTTATGGGTCGTCAATTGCTGCCAGGACTCTCCTGAGTCGTCCGAGCGAAAGATTCCATTAAAGGTGCCGGTTACGAGGACATTCGGATCGGACTTGGATTGAGTGAGCGAATGCAGAGCTTCGTTCTTGAGTTCGTTGCTCTCGCGCCACTTGAGCCCGCCATCGGTCGACTTAAAGAAACCGCCGGGCTCCTTGTGCTTATGAGCGGCCACGTAGAGCGTCTTAGAGTCGCGCGGATCAACCAGTATGTGATCTACAAACATCTTCGGCTTGTTAAAGTTGTACAGAAGTTCCCAGCGTTTACCTCCCTCAGCCGATGTGTAGATTTGGCCGTCAAGCGTGCCGAAATAGAAGCGATCAGGGTTGTTTGGATCGACGACTAGATCGCGTACGTCCCCTCCAGGGGGACCTGTGGAGCGCCAGACATTGGAATATTGAGCGGGGTCCGCGCTGTCGATTTCGGCAGCCACAACTGTCGACCGAAATCCGAGAGCCTGCACGGTTAAAGCAAGTAGAACCAGCACGAGGGGGATTAGCTTCATAACTTTAGTGACCATCTTTCAAAGGCAAGTCGCAATGCCAAGAGTAGGGACTCAAGGCCCCGACCTGAGTTTAGTATAATTTTCAACGTTTGTATCTAACCAACTCTATCGCCCACTTACGATGCGGCGCCTCCGTGACCTAGTTGCACAAAACCCGGCAACAAAAGCGATACGGGCGACCTCTTCAGGAGATCGCCCGCATTCGGAGCGTTCGCGTGTTCAGGGACGCGAGGTTCATACCTTATTACTAGTCACTCACTAGTAACGTCTGCCACGACGACGTCGCGGAGCTCGCTTACATTCAGGACAAGGTGAGAC
>JAIVJP010000056.1 GCA_020199975.1 Acidobacteriota bacterium | reverse complement strand
GATCAACGGTGATCACTGCTTCAAAGTTTCCGGCGGCAGCGCGTAACAACGCGCCGTTCTTAACACCTCTCAAGCCAACGTCATTAACCGTAAATATCTCGTGGCCTGTGAAGTCACCCTTAAGGCGCTGAGGGGTGCATTCGTCGAGCAGCAGTTTCATAGTCTGTGAGGAGACGTTCGCGCATTAGCTCAAGCACGCCGGAGGCTTGCTCGCGAGTCACCGAGGGAAAGTCTGCGAGAAAGACGTTGAGGCCGTCTCCCGCTTGAAGGTAGTCAAACAAGTGACTGATGGGCACCCGCGTTCCCGTGAAGACAGGCGTTCCACTCATCTTCTCAGGGTCAACTTCAACCAGATCTTTGATCTTCATAGCAGTCTTCGCACTCGCTTTTACTGCCGGCATTGTAGCGCCGATGAAGAGCTCAGGTGAAGGCTGGAAGGCGAGGTTACGATCCAGTAGAGTAGGAGAGAAGGCGACGTGATGCGGCCCACTCTCCCCTCCTCGAACCGGACGTGCGGATTTCCCGCATCCGGCTCTCGCCTAGACTCTCGCCGCAGGTTTATCAGGCAGTTGCGCGGCGCTCAAGGGTACTGCAAGCCGCAGCGTTTGAAGTAAGCGTAATAGCTCACATCCTGTGGCTTCTTGAAGCGTCGCTGGCTGCGCCGGTGCACGTGTTGTTTGAGTCGGTCGAGCAAGACTTTGCGAATCTGCTGGCGAGCCTGGCTGGAATAGCCGTAGCTGAAGTAAGCCTGCCACCCTCGCAGGTGCCGGTTCAGTTGGTCAATCAAAACCGGCAGCGGCAAGTAGCAGCGCCGATGATTAGTCAGCTCATGCAACTTCGCACGCTCCCGCTTGACCGACTGCTTGGCCGGCAACACGTTCAAGTAACGATGGCCGCGACCAAACCGATCGCGGTCGTACCGAAACGTGTAACCCAGAAAGTTCAGGCTGGCTCCCGCTTCCCGGAGCTTGACGATCTGCGTCTTCTCGCGATTGATCTCAAGCCCCAGCCATCCTTCCAGTGTTGCCTCGATGAAGCTTGTGAGCCGTTCGCCTTGATAGCGCGCCAGCACCACTAGGTCATCCGCATAGCGCACCAGCTTGGCGTTGGCCCAATGGGCCGGTCCGTCCCGCCGCTGAAACAAACGGTCAAACCAATGGAGGTAGATGTTCGCCAGGAGCGGCGAAATCACTCCTCCCTGTGGTGTGCCCTGCTTGCTCCGCCGATAGGTCGGCTTCCCATCTTCGTCTTCCTCCACCACCACTGCCTCCAGCCATTGTCGGATGAGTTTCAGCACACTGCTGTCTGTTATCCTCATCCGCACACAGGCTAGCAGCTTGTCGTGGGGAATCGTGTCGAAGTAGCTTCGCAAATCCGCGTCGTACACCTCTCGATACCCGGCACCGAGGTGCTCGCGTATCTTGTCCAGCGCTTGGTGCGCCGACCTTCCCGGACGGAATCCGTAACTACAGTCCTCGAAATCCGCCTCGAAGATTGGCTCCAGGATGAGCAGTACTGCGGTCTGCACCACCCGGTCGCGCACCGTTGGTATCCCCAGCGGTCGCAGCTTGCCATTCGCCTTCGGAATGTACACTCGCTTGACCATCCCCGGCTTGTAGCTGCGGGTGCGCAAGGCTTCCTCTATCTCTTGCAGAAACCCTTCTACTCCATCCTCGGATTGCTCGACCATCTCTATGCTTACGCCATCGATGCCCGGCGCTCCGTGGTTGGCCCGCACTGCTGCCCAAGCCGCCGCCAACGTGTCTCGCCTCATCACCAAGCCATACAAACTGTAGAACTTGAAATGAGGTTCCTGTTTCGCCTTTTGGCCCAGTCGCTGTCTCAGTTGAGAAAGTGATGCCGGCAGCTTGCGCTCCCGCATCTCCGTACTAGGTGTTTGCACCAATCGGTTCTCCCTTCTTCTTACCACGACGTGTCTACGCTCAGGCCCCTTTGCTCCACGGTCGTTACTCGCTTCCTCGCTACTATGAGCCTGTCCGACTCCCGACCAGAGCACCCCGCGCAGTTATGCATTCCCACACGACGCTTGTGCTCTCTGCTACTTCTTGATGGCACTGCTCTGTCGGGTCTCCCAGGTCCCCCTCGACTGTTCTTTCCACGCGCGCTGTCCCCTCTCACCCCGGAAATGCCCAGCGACTGCTTATCGTCCGTTGCTTCATCGCTGGTGGCAGGCTTCATCTTATTCGGCAGACTGGCCGCTTTCATTTCACTATGTGTTAACGAGGCCGAAGCGGGTTTGCTTATCACTACGGCTCGCGTGTTTGCTCGTGCGAGGCCCCGCCAGCAGGATTGCTCCCGCTCACGCTCGCACCAGCTACCTGCTGAACGGACAATTGACAAGGTGAACTACATTCATAAGAATCCTGTACGTGCGGAACTTGTGAGCCGGGCGACGGAGTATCGTTGGTCCAGTGCTCGTATCTGGAAAGGTTGCCCTTTGGATGAGGAGCCGCTACTGGTGGATAGTGATCAGATTAACTGGAGACGATCGAGTTAGCGCTTCAAAATTCTAAGTCAACCTTCGTAACGGCTTCGCCGCCGGTTGTGAGGAGGGGCTTTGCCCTTCCGTCGTGGCTGTCCTCTAATTATTGGGGCTGCGCCACGGTGGGGCGCAACCGAAATTCAGAAAGACTAGTGACGGCGGGGCAAAGCCACCGCCTCACTTCGGGCGGCAAAGCCGTGCTGCAATTGAAAAATTTTTGTCGGCGGTATCACATTACACAAGCTTGTTTCTTGTGAGGCGGCCTAGCCGTAGGCAGACCGGAGGCCTGGTTCGCATCGCCTACCGCGAAACTGAACTAGTACCAGCTAGGTTCTTGGAGTTTGTAATACGGGACAACGGACAAGCGGCTTCGGCGCTATTGGTACCGCCGGAAAGAAGAGATGATTTCGCTTTCTCACGGGCCGAAGCGTTGTCGGTACTCGCCAGAAATGATGAACGCTTTCACCATTTCGGCCTCCACAAAGTTGCCGTTGAACTGGTTCAGTTTGTCTAGCCAGAAATTGTACCCCTGAAAATCCAACGTCGGTTCCGGTGCATCGTTCGGGTTTCTTCTCAGGTAGCCAAAGTATTGCATCAGCACGAAGGCTTTGTTGGACTGCCGCGTGTTGAAGACTCCATTCTCCGAGACAGCACGCAACACTTGCGCGCGTAACGTGGTCGATGCCGGATTGGGCATCAACTGGGCTACCAGCGCGTCGCGCTGAGTCTGTGTCAGCGCTCCGCCCGACCCCGGGTTGCGCGGGTCAAACGTGTTGGCATTGAGCTTGTCGACGAACTGCACTGCATTCAAAGTCGTCGGATAGGCCGCAGCGGCGAGGAATGCCGGACGCTGCACGAAGTCGTTGAAGAACCGTTCCTTGTTCGCCTCCAACAACGCGTCTGCGTCGGGCTGGCCAATGAGGACACCGCGCCCAATCTCCTGCGCGTCACTCAGAAAGTCTCTTAGCTTCAGCGTCTCGCCCGAATTGAACGATGCCTGATTCGCCTGATAGACAAGATAGCCAGTCTGCTGAAACTCGATCGACAGGAAAAAGGCTGCGGAAACGTTGATGCGCTTGATCTCGACGCACTGCGCGTCGGCTCCGCATGAGGTGATCTCATTGGTCCAGAACGCCAGGCCTGCCGCGTCGGGATCACGACTGAGAAAGTCTATGTAATGCTGACGAACGAAGAATTGAGTATCGTCAATCGCATTAGTGCCGTTCGTACTCTCATTATCGTTTATGGTGATAATGGCGGTCGTGGGTGGCCCCAGGTTGGCGCCAGTAGGACTACTCAGCCTGATCGCGAAGGTTTCACTTCCCTCCGCATAGGAATCATCAACGATGGGAATTGAAACGATCTTGAACGTCTCGCCAGCCGCGAAGCTTAAAGTGCCGACCACCGTTCCGTAATCACATCTAGACGACGCAGTACCATTGAAACTGTTGCACTGGTTCGCACCAGAGCTGTCGCTCGTGGTGTAGTTTATAGTCGCGGCGCCGGCGGTATTGCCGAGCCTGGTCACCGTGACATTGACGTTGCCTTCACCTTCGCTGACCACCAGGCTGCTGGCGCCAAGCCCAATAGCACTAGACGAAGCTGAATTCTGGAATTGCCCGCGAATCTCGCCGTTGGGAAACATCGTGCTGTGGACATTCACATAGTGCAATCCATTCTTCAGATCCAGAACCTGAGCGGGCGTTAAGCTGATTTGAAAATCGCTGAGCTGACCGAGGGGGAGCGGAAAAATGGGCCCAGCAGTGCTGCCGGTCGCGGCCGGGCCGTGAATGTGCGCATCAGTCTGTGGGGTGCTCACAATGAGTAAGCTCTCACTCTCGGCAAGGTCAAACTTGTCGAGGTTGTCGGCGACCAAATCGTTCAACCGGGGATCCGTAAATGCGAAGCGTTGACGGTCGGCGGTAAATTTGAATCGGAACAAGAAGCCATTAGACAGAGTTGTGCGGGAAGCGCCGACAAACATGTCGCCCTCATACTGCGGCCCTAATCCCCTGCCCTTCACAAAACCAAGCGCCGCAGGCGCAACCGCATACTTCCAACTAAATTCCGGCTCGACATACTGCGCGCCCGGCAACATATAAAGACGTGCCAGCGCTGCCTGGGGAGTATCGGCAATGTTGGTCGGCTGCCAGCGCAACTGTTGCAGGGTGCCGTTGCCATAAGTCGTTTCAATCGACTTGTATTCGTCAGTCCGGCCAGCCGGACCCATGACCTGTATCCAACCGCCATTGAAACCCGGGCGCACTCGGTTCATCTCATCAAAAGTGTCGTCGCCGTTTTCCTGCGTCCACAGGTTGCCGCTCAGCGGGTCAAAGGCCAGGCCAAAACCATTGCGCACACCATAGGCAAAAATCTTTTTCACATTGGCAGCAGCCTGGCCGGTAAGGCCGCTGTTGGCGCTGAAGAAAGGATTGTCTGAAGGAGTGGTGCCGTCGTCGTTCAGACGGAGAACGACGCCGGTCAAGTGCGCATCGTCAGGTTCCGGCCCACCAAACTGATCGTCCGGCACTGGCCCACCAGTGGGTAGGTTCTGCAGGAATCCGCGACGGCCATTGTCTCCGAATAGAATGTAAAGCTTCCCGTCAGGTCCAAAGCGAATCACGCCGCCATTATGATTGCCGCGCGAAGGTTGGCCCGCATCCTGCTGCAATGCGCGTAAACGAATTAGGTTGCGATCGAAAGTGAGCGTCGTTCCGTTCCAGACATAGCGATCGACTCGATTACCCAATAGCGGAGAAGCATCGGGATTTGTGGTGTCAGATCCGGTCGTGCTTTCACTCCAAAAGAGGTAGACGAGACCGTTTAATGAGAATTGCGGATGCAAGGCGATTCCCAGCAGCCCGCGCTCGGAAGCCGAGTTCACAGCCAGATCAAGCGCAGTACTGTTCAGAGTGCCATTCACTATTCGCTGGACCCTGCCCGTGGCTTTTTCCAACACGAAGAAATCGTTGGCACTAAGAAATGCCATCGTCGTGGGTTGATCGAGCCCGGTGGCCACAGTACTCACGGTAAGATTGTCGTCAAGCATCGTTGGGGACGCAGCTACCCCCTGGATAAAGAGACTGATGGTGGAAGAGTTATTGCTGGTATCAAAGTCACTTTCACTCGCGCTCGCCGTAGCCGTGTTGCTGATTTGACCTTGAGCGGAAGGAACTACAACGATTGTAACGATCGCTGAAGCACCATTAGCCAAACTTCCCAGGTTGCAGCTTACGGTTGCGGCTCCGCTACACGAGCCTTGCGTTGGAGTGGAGGAGGAAAAATTCACTCCAGCGGGAAGCGCGTCGCTGACGTTCACATTAGTCGCCATGGCCGGACCGCTGTTTGT
Source organism: Acidobacteriota bacterium (assembly GCA_020199975.1). Classification (GTDB taxonomy): domain Bacteria; phylum Acidobacteriota; class Blastocatellia; order Pyrinomonadales; family Pyrinomonadaceae; genus PSRF01. Next base: position 1,905 of record JAIVJP010000056.1, on the reverse strand, counting down.
AACAACAATACGATAGGAAAGGTTAACGCCCGCCTGTCCGGGATTTGGCGAGGCAGTCTTCCTCACTGAAAGATCCACACTGGCAGGATTGACCACGTTTAGGTTCACCTGCGCTGTCTGCATTAGCGCACCCGACTGGCCATTGATGTTGATCGCCTGGTTTCCCAGAGGCGTCCCAGCGCTGCTGGTGAGTGTCAAAATCGAAGTTTTCGATGTGGCGTCAGTGACGTTGACAGAGGTCGGGTTAAAGCTGGGGCTTACACCTGCCGGTAGACCGGTCGCAGTGAAATTTACAGATCCGGTGAAGCCGGCCAACGGCGTGATGGTCAGCGAATACTGAGCGCTCCCTCCGGGGGTTACGTTTCTTGAAGACGGCGTAACGCTAAGAGCAAAGTCCGGCGTGGTTGCTGCGGGCGCGGAGGCCACAAAGGTTTTGTAAATGTAGTCCCCCGAAGTGTTGCCGTCATTGTTGGCGTGATTACCAGCTGCGTAAAAGGTGACCACTCCTGCATCGGTTGCGGGCGCGGTCCAGTTAAAAGTCCAGCTAGCGCCATTTTGCTGACCTATAAATGTGCCCGCAGCTGTATGTTCGATGTATTGCCTGGCACTACCAGGCCCAGCGTTGTCTAGCACTTGTGTGAGACCATCCGTGCTCTGCAGGTTCCCAGCCTTCTCGTCAGAAGGATCGAGCCCGGTCAGTTGGAAGCCCCACCGTAGACGTGTGGGATCGGCGTTGGTGTGCGTAACCGTCACCTGGTACGTTTGGCCCGGAATGTAGGTCTGCGGCGCCGTGATTGAGATTTGGCCGGTTCCTGCATCTGGCGGCACGTGGCATTCAGCACAGGCTTCGGGCTCCTCGTTCGGAGCACCTGTGTAGCCCGCGGGCGGACCCGCAGAAAACGCGTGCACTGGCCGTTGGACACTGGTGTTTGACAACAAGAAGCCAAGAAAGCCGGCGAGTAAAGCTGGGAGCAGGATGAGTCGAACTTTTTCGAATTTGTCGAATTTGTTCGCCATGCGCCGAAAGATTCTATGATAATCCAGTACTGCGCTCAAAAAATAGCCTAGCGAAAACTCGCTAGGCTATTCTAGTTTTCCCAATCAGGAGACTTAGCAACAACCGCGTGCTCCTACATCATGAAACCAAGAGTCGGAGTCGGAAAACGATCGATCAGAGGAAACACGGCCGCGAGATCGCTCGTTGACAAACCGTACCAGGTGGCGAGCGTAGCAGCGTACTGTTCAACTGAGGTTGTAGGGATCCAGCGCCCGCGTGGCGTGGAACCACCATCAGTGTCGTCGGGACCGCCTAGGGCGAGTGTCGGGTATGTGCCGTAGAAAGTACCCCCGGCCACTGCGCCGCTCATAATCAAATGATGGTTTCCCCACGCATGGTCGCTGCCGACTGCGTTTCCCGAACCGGCGGGGTTGAGCGTGCGCCCAAAGTCAGAGAGCGTAAACGTCGTCACGTTATTCTGGACACCCAGCTCCTCCGTCGCGCGGTAGAAAGCATTCATCGCCTGGCTGACCTCCTGCAAGAGCAAGTCTTGACCTCCTAGGATGGCCGGGTGTTGTCCTGAATGGGTGTCAAATCCACCGCGCTGGCAGAAGAAGATTTGACGCCTCATGTTTATCCCAGCAGTTTGGTCGGTGCACGCCTTTATGAGCCGCGCAACCTGGAAGAGCTGGCGCCCGAGCGACGTATTTGGAAACACGGTGGTGAGGACTGGATTAACACTGGCGAGCGCTTGGCTTGTCTGAAGAGCACTGTTCCTGGTGTCGCTCGCGGCCCTGATCAATTGAAGGTTAAGATCTATTCCTCGCAGCTGATCGAATGACGTACGGCGGGCGCTTGTCTGAGCCGCCGTATATCCAGCCGAAGCCGGCGGAGAATTGAGTGGCAGG
>JAIVJP010000351.1:3045-8342 GCA_020199975.1 Acidobacteriota bacterium | reverse complement strand
CATAAAAACTAGGCAAAACGAAAAAACTGGATCTGTCTATGTAGCTCTATCTCGTCGCCACACCACTAAATCAGAATTCAAGGGCTACGAAACAACAAATGTGAATGCAGCTAGAGTAATCGCTCTGATTAACGGTAACGACGAGGTGCAAGCAATTAACGAGGGGGAAAAGGGTGAAGTCGTTCTTGATCAAACTCCGTTCTATGCCGAGAGCGGTGGGCAGGTTGGCGATGTCGGTCGGCTTGTCAGTACGGCCTACGGTAGTGGGCGGGTGACTCAGTCGAACCCACCCGCTACCGCAGGTGGTACTGACAAGAACCTGCCGGCCAGCAGCACCGCCAGGATTGGCGCAGTCAATAATGACATGAGCGCTGTCGTTATCGATACCTACTCACCTGCCCAAGGATTGATTGTTCACAAGATCAAAGTTGAAAAGGGCACCTTGAGGGTTGGCGATTTGGTCGCGGCCGAAGTTGATGTTGAGAAGCGCGACGCCACCAGGCGCAATCATACTGCTACTCATTTGATGCACGCGGCGTTACGGGAAGTTCTCGGAACGCATGTCAAACAAGCAGGCTCGGTTGTAGCCCCGAATTATCTGCGTTTCGACTTCTCCCACTATCAGCCTTTGACCAGGAGCGAGATCGAAGAGATCGAGAATCTCGTTAACTATCACATCCTGCGCAATGAGCCGGTGCAAACGAATGAGATGGCGGTTGATGAGGCGATGCGTTCGGGAGCGATGGCTTTCTTCGGCGAGAAGTATGGCGAGAAGGTGCGGGTGCTTTCTATCAACGGAGCAGAAGACATTTTTTCCAAGGAGTTGTGCGGCGGCACGCACGTGCGAGCCACGGGCGACATTGGACTTTTCAAGATAACGAGTGACGAATCTATCGCATCCGGAGTTCGTCGTATTCGGGCGATTACAGGTGTCGACGCGTTCGAGCGATTTCGCGAGGCCGAGGCGATTGTCGACAAAGTGGCAAGCGGGTTGCGCACTTCGCGATCCGAACTTCCCGTTCAGGTTGAACGGTTGCAAGAAGAGCTGAAGAAGGCCAGACGTGAAGCTGATAACCTGCGCATGAAGCTCGCTACTGGCGCCGCGGGCTCCTCTTCGAATGGTGACGAATCGCGTGACGTTGCAGGCGTGCGCGTAGTAGCGCGTGAAGCCAGCGGTCTCGACGCCGCGGGAATGCGGCAGCTTTCCGACACGTTGCTCGCGCGCATCAAATCATGGGTGGTTGTTCTTGGCCGTACGGGTGACGGAAAGGCCTCCTTGATTGTGCGAACGTCACCGGATATCTCAAGACGCGTACCAGCCGGTCAGGTGATCAAGGAACTGGCGCCCATCGTCGGCGGACGCGGAGGTGGAAAGCCTGACATGGCTGAGGGTGGTGGAAATCAACCCGAGAAACTCGCGGAAGCACTCGAAGCCAGTTACAAAATTGTAGAACGACTGCTCGGTTAGAGAAGCTGAACACGGATCCAACAAAAAGCGCGAGTGTGAGTTTTGAAACACGCACTCGCGCTTTTGTTTTGTAACCCCGGTCGAATTTCCCTGCGCCGGTTCGAATTACATCGCCTTCTGCTTGTCAGTCAGCTCGATGGACATCTTCTCCAGCGTCGACTTATTTAGAGTGCCGGTTACCTTGAGACCTTCAGCTCTCTGATACTCCTTAAGACCGGCTCGAGTTGCCGCATCGAGTTTGCCGGTGGCGCCGCCGCTGTACAAACCTCGAGCCTTGAGAATTACCTGGGCTTGATTTACCTGCTCCTTGTTCGCGCGGAATACCGGCCCGCGTTTCCGGCTAACGGTGGACCGGACGCCTATTTTGGAAGTGGTGGAGGAGTCTTGAGCTGACGCTGCGATTGAATAGACGAAAAGCAGAGACAGCGAGAGTGTGAGTGTGAGTAGCTTTTTCATTTTTTGGTCCTCTTTGTGTGAGGCGCGCAGAAGCGCGCGGGTTAAAAGAAGTGAGGTCTTTCGTAAAGCGTCGCTATCATACTACCGCTGTCAAGCGGTTTGGATGAGGAATGAAGTCCCCTAACCGAAAAGACCTCCCCCGGGGCCGCTTCGATCGACCCGTCCATTCGAAGGAATTCCCTGGAAACCGTAGCAAAACCCGAGTTATCTCCCTTGCGAGCAACAAGGTTAGCAAACGGTAAGCCTTACTCACCCAGGGAAGAAACGAGACGGAACCTTTGTTGGGTTCCGCCTCGTTTTGTATTTCGACGCGCGGGTCTCTTTCGGTATGATTGAGACGAACCGCATTTTTGACGGCTTCATCCCAAACTGAGTGAGGTGAAAAGCGGATGCATTGTTCCAACTGCGGGTCTTACATTGCACCGGGCGTGCGTTTTTGCTCGGGGTGTGGTACGCCAGCCGTCGATCCTGAAGCAACGCGTCTGGCACGCACGCAGAGTGGTCTTCCGCTGCGTCAGACAGGAGAAATGGAGGAGCTTGAGCACACAGTCTTCACGGTAAGGCCGACTATGATCTTCATTAAGCTGGGTTACGCACTAGCAATGGTCGGCGCTGTTGTGATGGTTTTTCTGTTTGCTCTCATCAACATCCCGGCTTACATCTCGATCCCATTTGCACTGGCCCTCCTGCTGATTCCAGCGTATTTCCACATCAAAAGAAATATGATTCGCTACACGCTAACCGATTCCAAGATCGAAATCGACACCGGCCTGGTTGCCCGGACAACGCGAAACATCCCCCTCAGTAAGATTCAGGACGTCACTGTTTCCGCGAGTATTCCCCAGCGACTTCTCGGCTTTGGCGATTTAATTGTCGACAATGCCAGCGAGGTTGGGGGTAGCACGGTGCTGCACAACATCAGTAAGCCAAGGCATTACGCAGACCTGCTTTTGCGCGAGTTGCGCCGCTGGCATTAAACTACCCTTTGCGGGTTGGAACACACAACTGAACAGTTTCCAAGGAACATCCAACGAGGCACCGGGTTCTAAGAGAAACTGTTTGTCGGGATCAAAGCGGGGTTACGGGTTTGCGCAATTCGATTTATTCGTCATTGTCCTTGGCTGTTATGCTTTTGCTGGCGCTCAACTCTACAGCGCTAGCCAAACCGCCTTCAGGTGAGGTTGTCCAGTTAATACCGAAGGAGATCGGCGGCTTTCGCCTGGTCGGTGGAGTTCGACAAAGCGACGCACTCGCTCGGGAGGGGCTACTCGGGCCCCAGGCCGCTGGTCAGAGGCTGGAAGCGGATCGCCATTATTCTGGGGCTGAAGCGGAATACCTTTCTAGCGAGAATTCGCGCCTTCTGGTAGAAGTAGTCCAATTCCCCCGAGACTCAGACGCATACTCGCTGTTGACCATCGCTGCCAAGAGTGCCCGTGATCCGGCCCAGGCCGAACTCGGCAAGATCACTAGAGACGTGGGAACAGCGTCCTTAATCTTGCCGGGCCGCATCGCCTTCTTCAAGGGCACGACATTCGTGCGAGTCACCGCAAGGGAGCCAGCCGCTCAAGACCCGAACAATGTAATTACGCTGGCGCGTCTCATTTCGGATCGAATCGAAGAAGGGGAGGCTGATATACCTGTTCTCGTAAAGCACCTTCCTCGGTGGGAGGAAGCTCAAAGACGTGTGGTCTACCTGGCCGGCTTCCGCTCGCTAAGAGCAGTTATTCCGGATCAACCGCTACTCGAGAGTGTGAGTTCAGAGGGTGACGCGGATGCGGTTGCCGCCAGTTACGGCCCCACACAATTCATCATTGTTGAGTACAACACTCCGCAGTTAGCGGGAGATAACGATCGAAGCATCGTCGCGAAGATTGAGGAGCTGCGGACGCAGGGTCAGTTAGTGCCTTCGGCCTACCGACGCGTCGGGAACTATTCAGTGTTTGTATTTAACGCCCCGGACGAGCAAGCAGCAAAAGAACTCATCGACCAAGTTGAGTATGCGCAGGTCGTTCAGTGGCTTGGTGACAATCCCTTTATGCTGGAGAAGGCACAACGAGAGTATTACGAGACCACCGCGGGAGTTCTGGTCGCAGTTGTCAAAGCCTCCGGACTCTCACTGCTGTTGTGTTTGGCTGCGGGCGGTTTTATTGGCGCACTTCTCTTCAGCCGGCGGCGGGCTCAGCAGCGACATGCGGAAACGTTTTCAGACGCCGGCGGAATGCTCCGTCTAAATATTGACGAGATAACTCCCCAGGCTAATCCAGCAAAGTTGGTGGGACCGGGAAACAGAATGTGAGTTGATCTCCCACTTAAGAAATAAAAAGCGCGACTGAGCGTCTCACGTCCATCGCGCCCTTCGACTGTTCGCAAGCGCTAACTCCGTTCCCCCGCAAGAGTCACCGCCTGCCTTTTCGAAACCGTGACAGGATGCCTCCCCCAAAGCTTCCCATCAGCACAGTCGCCGGGCATGACCCGATTTACCCTATCTACTCTTCTACCCTTTCGTTCTGTTGGTGTTTAGACAACGGCAATGAGCGTGCCAGTTCTGTTTCCAGGGCTTCTGAATGATCCTTTGGCGGACTTCTCAGGAAACGCAGTTAGCGGTCCTCGTTAAATGTTGGCTGGATATTTCGGAGCCTGTACATCTTCCGTACATTGGTATCAGGACAGTGGTCGATAATCACACGCCAACGATGTTTTCGCGTTCAAGGAAGAGCTTTGACAAGCTCGTCAATGTCCTCAAAGGTGTTGTAGAGATGGGGCGCGACTCGGAGTCGATCACCACGAGGCGCGGTAATGATGTTTCTGGTTTTGAGGTGAGCGTAAAGGGCCATTGAGCTAATCCCAGCCTGGTTGCGAATACAGAGGATTTGAGACTTTTCAGAAGTGTGGCGAGAACTGACGATTTGATAGTCACGACTTTGCAAACGTTCACAAAGGTAGTCTGTGAGTTGTTCGAGATGGTTGGCTATCCTACCTACTCCGGTTTCAACCAGAAGCCGCAGGCTTGCTTCCAGCCCATGAATTAGTGCCGAAGGACCAGTCCCAGTCTCCCAGGCTAAAGCGCCGCGATTCCATCCCTGTTTAAAATCGCCATAGTCCTCGGGATCAGGAACGCTTCTCCAGCCTACCAGCGTCGGTTCGAGCCGTTCGCGCGCGCGGTCAGAGAGATAGAGAAGGCCAACGCCTTCGGGAGTCAGTAACCATTTGTGTCCGGCCGCCGCCGCGACGTCGATCAGTTCCGCCTCCACACTTGTCGGAATCACTCCCATGGCCTGGATCACGTCCACAACAAGGAGCGCGTTATGAGCCCGCGCTGCTCGTCCAATTCGTTCAAGATCCGCACGAAATCCGGATGCGTACTGGACTTGGC
>JAIVJP010000351.1:0-3009 GCA_020199975.1 Acidobacteriota bacterium | reverse complement strand
ACCGTGGACAGCCCGTCAGACGTATTGCGCATGAAAGCGATCTGCTCAGGTCGTGCTCCAATCATTTCGGCAGCCAGTTTCCGCGCTTGCTCTTTCACTGCTGTCCAGCTTCGGTAGTTCAATGAACCATTTTCAGCCACGTCTCGAAGTTGTGACTGGACGGCCTCGATCGTGCGCGTCGGTGGAGGTGAAACCGCCGCATGGTTTAAATAAATTGCACGCTCTGTAATCGGAAAGAGCGCGCGTAATTGCTCATTCATTATTGGGCTACTTAATTCGTTAGATGGCGGTGTTTAAAGAGGGGCTAACATGATATGAGCTTGCAGCATTATCCTTCAGATTGGCGGTTCCGGCTGTCGCTGAAGTAACGATCAACCACAGAGATTAGATTCCTAAGATTCTCATCTGTACGAGATTGGGATTCCGTGAGCCTGACTTGAGAATCTACTAACGCAGCAATTCTTTCATCTACATCTTCCAATCTCTTCAGACTGGAATTTGCTAGACGCGCAACCACATCCTTCAACTGCCCAATGTCCGAAGCAAAATGCGCTTGCTGCTCGACAATAAATTCCATTTTCTTTTCAAATTCTTCATTCGTCATTCTGATAACCTCTCGATGAGTCTTCCCCAGTTTAGCGGAAATGATGATAGCTGGCTAAGCGCAAGCAATCATCGCGGGTGCGGCGAATCGCCGATGGGCGGCCCTGCTGATGCCGTCCGCGCAAGCGCTTATTCCGGCGGGTCAGAAAATCAAGGTCGGTTAGCCTGCTACTTTGAGGATTGCGTCGGAACTCAAAGAAGAGAGCGGTGCGACAATGGAGGTAGGCGCTCCTGATGACAGGATTTGATGGCTCAAAAGGCTAAGCACTTCGTAGCTCATTCACGCGCGCTCTCGATTCCTTTGACGGCTTGAGAAAAAGGAATAGCTTCATCCCCTGATGATTTAGCCTCGTCGTAAGCACGGATTGATTCGAGTTCTTCCTGAGCTTCAAGTAGTTCAACATAACGCTCTACATCCAGTAATACTGCGGTGCGATTTCCGCTCTCATCTACCACAAACTGTTCTTTGGCTACGTTCATATAAAGCACCTCCAAGCAGCGAGTTTATCTCCGTTTTGAGATTACTGTCATATTAGGGCGCATATGAACGCCCATAGAATTCTTTGTAAAGCCACCCTAACACCCGCGCTTCGGCCGTGCACAGAGTCTCCACCCAGCAGTTGACCAGAAAGTCGTTTCGTCTGCGCTGGGAAGGGATCTTCGCTGCTTCGCTAACCATAGACGTCGTACCCGCGAGGTCAAGACGGTAAGCCTCAGAGACTGATTCGTTAGCCTTTGACGCGGTATCAAGAGCGTTTAGAAGCTGGCCAATCCAGGAATGAAGCTCGCGTTCGGTGGCGTTCTCGGCAAGAGCCTGGATGATTCCAATCGCCAGACGATCTTCAGCTCTATTGAAAAGAAAGATCTCTTCGCCGGTCTGGCGGCTGTGTTCCTGCTTCCACTGAAACACTTCCTCGACTCGAGGATGCTTGATTATCGCCACGCGGCTGTCGTAATCGAGGAACCATTGGATTACATCGGGAACAGAATCAACGTCAATGCGACCTTGAGCATTGCGCAGAAGCGGGGGCTGCGGCGGCGGATCTTCATTTCCGTTCGGGCTTGGAGCTGACACAGCTACTTCCGCTTGTGTTTGAAGGTTGTGCTATTTGACCCGGTCGCTACCGCGGTTCTGATGTATCACGATTTAGCTTAAACGATGCGCGCACTTCGCCAACTATTTCTCCGCTGCGATTTCGTACAGGGAAAAATGCGTAGCGCGAAACGGCCTCGAGCGATTCATCGTTGAGCACACCCAGTTGATTAAGCGACTCAATCACAACAGTTGGCCGCGCGCGGTGGTCATCACCATCTTCGATTTTCAGGGCCAGTCCTAATCCGTTAGGCCATTCCATACAGGGCATTACACCCGCGGTGTAAACGCCTTCGGCACCGACCTTTGATACCAAACTTCCTTCCGTGGCGCGCATCAACTCTGTGTCCAGACGATCGGTCGTTCCACCAATCAATTCCGGATACCTGGTCATTCCCGCAACAATCCCCTTACAGGCCTCCCGTGTGCTTTCCTCAAACTCCGCAGGTGGTGCCACCAGACGCGCATACATCAACGCCATCGCCTTTACTGTCACTCCAAAGACCGGAACGCCGCAACCATCAATACCCACCGCAATATCTTCAATCGGGATTCCGGAAAACTGCGAGATGGTTTGGCCTATCGCCAGCTGCACTGGATTGCCCGGCTGGTCGTAAGTCTCAGTGGGTGCGCCCAGGTGCAATGCAAGAGCGAGCATGCCGGCATGTTTGCCGGAGCAGTTATTTTGCAGTACGTGTGGCTTCTCGCCTTTCTCGCGTAACTCGCCAGCGGTTTTCGGGCTGAAGGGCTCATGTGTGCCACACTTCAAGTCTTCGGGGCCGAGTCCAATCTTCCTCAGCATCGAGGCAGCAACTTCAGTGTGAATCGGTTCGCCGCTGTGTGAGGCGCACGCCAGCGCAATCTCTTTTTCGCTGAAGCCAAACTGATCCGCGGCGCCCGAGGCAATGAGAGGTATTGCCTGATGGGGCTTAGCGGAGGAGCGCAGGAACGTGACCGTATCAGGGGCGCCGAGGACGGCAACTATCTTGCCGTCTGGTTCGACTGCGACAACGTGACCTCGATGACGGGATTCAGTAATCGCGCCACGAGTTACCTCAACCAATGGCTCGGGAGCGGGAATCTGCTGTGGACGGCTGTCTGCGGACGCCGGTAGCTGCGAGACCTGCATTTACGCTAACCCTCGCGGAGATTGACTTGGGACTGGGTCCGGCCATCTTAACATAAGCATCGAGCAGGGAATGGCAGGACGTGACAGGCTGAATGGAGCAAAAGAAAAGGGCAAAGGATCTACTCCCTCGCCCGAACATTACAGTCTGTTCCGGGAATCAGGTTTGAACTCGCCTCTTTGCGGC
>JAIVJP010000055.1 GCA_020199975.1 Acidobacteriota bacterium | reverse complement strand
TCTGTGCCGGTGACCATCTGGTAGTAACGGCGCACGCATTCGTCACAGATAAATGCGCTCTTGCCAATCATTTGTCCGGAAACACCCGGCATGCGCTGGGGAGTCCCGGCCATAATGTTTTGCCACTTCGTCTCTCGACCTGCCACAGAATGAACAGCGGAACCCTCTAGCTTTCATCTTCGCAATCATTCGATCGGGTCTCCAACCGTCGCGCGCTACTCTCGATGCGCGATTACCTCGTCTATTAAACCATATTCCTTAGCTTGCATGGCAGACATTATTTTGTCGCGTTCAACGTCGCGCTCCACAGTCTCATAGGATTGACCGGTATGTTTAGCAATGATTTGGGAGGTGAGTTCGCGCATTCTGAGAATCTCTTCGGCTTGAATCCGAATATCCGTGGCCTGACCTTGAGAGCCACCAGTTGGCTGGTGAATGAGAATGCGGGAGTTGGGTAGAGCAAAACGTTTGCCTTTTGCGCCGGCTGCCAGGAGCAATGCGCCCATAGAAGCGCACTGGCCAACGCAGATCGTAGTGACATCCGGACGAATAAACTGCATCGTGTCGTAAATCGCCATGCCCGCCGTAATCGAGCCGCCCGGCGAGTTGATGTAGACATTGATGTCTTTTTCCGGATCCTCAGCTTCGAGAAAGAGTAGTTGCGCCACAATCAAGTTGGCGATCTGATCATCGATGGGTGTTCCCAGGAAGATAATGTTGTCTTTCAGCAGTCGTGAGTAAATGTCGAAAGCGCGTTCTCCGCGCGACGTTTGCTCGACGACCATTGGGACTAGGGCCATATGAACCTCTCAATAAGAAGTCAGGAGTCGGAACTCTCACATAAGAAGTCAGGAGTCAGAATTCAGGAGTCAGAAGAAAAAGCACTCCGTCTTTTATTCTGAATGCTGACTCCTGACCTCTGGCTCCTGTGTTTCTGGCTCCTGCCTTTCGTCACTCCAGTCTTCGTCGGTTACGCACGCATTTTCTCTTAGCAGATCAAGCGCCTTACGATTTCGCAACCTGTTCGCGATGCTACGTTCGCCTCCATCCTTTGTCAAGACGCCACGCACTTGCTCTTTCGACTGTCGCGAGGCCTGTGCAATCGCATCGATCTCAGCTTCAATCTCTTCATCGGGGACGTTGATTTGTTCCTCTTCAGCGATGCGCTCGAGGAGCATTGAGCCGCGCACATCTTCTTCCGCCTGGGTCTTCAACTCTTCACGCGCGCCTTCCCAGTTCAGCTCGTGACTGCGTGGATCGATGCCTCGTCCGATCATGTCGCGCACAACACTTTCGAGACGGTATTGAGTCTGATGTTCGACCAGGCTCTCTGGCACTTCGAATTGGTGTGCATCCAAAAGCTGGCGCATTAGTTCACTGCGCAAACGATTGTCGGCTTCCGCCCCGGCGCGTTTTTCCAGGTCCTCGCGAATCTTCGCCCGTAGAGTTTCCACTGAATCGAACTCATCGCCCAGGCTTCTGGCCCATTCATCGTCCAGTTCGGGAAGTTCCTTGACGCGCACCGCGCTTACTTTCGCTCTGTATTCAACCTTCTTTGCCGCCAGCCCTTTTGATGAGAAATCCTTGGGATAATCGACAACAAACGTCTTTTCGTCGTCGGCCTTTGCGCCGGTTAGGTTATCGGTAAATTCCTGTTGCACGCCTGCGCCGCCAAGAGTTACGTCGACATCTTCGACGTTGATGTCTTCATCTTCGGGGTGGTCGATGAACTTTCCCTGGAAACTCACGGTGACCGTATCTCCCGATTCCGCGGGACGGTCTTCAACTGGTTGCAGAGCAGCGGATGCTTCGCGAAGTCCTTCCACCATGCGGTTGATGTCTTCGTCGGTGACCGGCCGTATGCGGCGGGTAGCCTCGATGCCTTTATATTTTCCCAACTCAACCTTTGGCAGAACTTCGACACCTACGTGAAACGAAATCGCATCCTCGCCGATTCGCTCTAAAGCCTCGTTAGTGTCGAGATGGACGTCCGGTTCGCCGATGGCTGCTAGTTCGTGTTTTTCGATTGCATTGTTGATGGCATCCGGTATCAACTCGCGCAATACGTCGCCTCGAATCTCACTCTTGAAGCGCGTGCGCACCACGGCGCGCGGGGCATGTCCTCGCCGAAAGCCCGGAACACTCACTTGCTTGGCGTAGCGATCACTAATGCGGTCGAAAGCAGCGCGCACTACTTCCGGCTCAACCTCGATTTTGATCTCCTTGCGGGTCGGAGAAACATCAACCAGTTCTGTCTTCATAAGAAATTGCCAGTTGTCAGTGGTCGGTAGTCCGTAGTCAGTTGTTCGTTTTGGTCGTTGGTGGTCGAATTTGTGAGCTTTGAACTTTGAGCTTTGAGCTTGGATTTCAGTTTTAAGTCGCAGGTTTAAATGGCTAGGAGCAAAGAACAAAGCACAAAGCTCAAAGTACCAAGCTCGAAGCTCAAAGCTCAGAGATCAAAACCAAAGACCAGATTAATCAACTGACTACGGACAACTGATTACTAACCAATTTGGTGCGAAAGGGGGGACTCGAACCCCCACACCTTTCGGTACCAGATCCTAAGTCTGGCGCGTCTGCCAATTCCGCCACTTTCGCTCTGTATTCTCAAACAGTCACTCAGTTACAGCGAAAAAGAATATCACGTGTGTTTATCTTCGTCACAACGTGGGACAGTTCGGTACTGGCTCAATTTGGGCGGCACTTTAAGGGATCACACTAAACTTCAGAACTGGGGAGCAGCAGCGACCGGATTAAGGTGCGTCACTCGATCGCTGTGGGAAAATGTTAAGGCCGTTTGGCGCGACTGGACCGGTTGCTACCGCTCCTCGGTTCTGTGATTGCGTGGCATTGCCCCCTATTGAGTGAACTGAATCGGCAAGATCGACGTAAACGATCCACGAAATAACACGAACCAAAACGAAATCTTGTTTCGTGTCATTCGTGGGATTTCGTGGATCGTGTTTCAGCTTGGGATTTGGTCTGGATCGGGAGATGCGATGACATCGCCGAGAGCGGGAATCCTGTCAAGCCACCCGGTAGGTTGTCTTAGCCTGTCGAAGAGAGTCGTTCCCAGTTTGCCCGGCGCGCTCCAGTTCGAATAAGAAATTACAGCGTCCTCGTCACCTTCGACAACGACCTGGGAGCATCCGGATCCAAACCCTTAGCCTCAGCCAGCAGCGCGGCAAATAGTTGGCCAGGGATCATGTAAGGTATAGGAGCAAGAAACTCATCAATCTCGCGGGGCATAATGATCGCGCGCGAACAGACGGCCGCAGCTTCGAGATCCCCAGTGATGACCAGCGTGTCTGCATGCAGCTCGTTTAGACGTCCAATAAGGTCTTTGACTCCCGGCAGCATCACGCCCGGTGGTGCGAACAAGATCACCGGGAAGTGGCGTTCAACCATGGCCAGCGGTCCGTGTAAGAAATCCGCCGAGGAAAATCGCTCCGCTACCACGTAACATGTTTCCATTAACTTCAGCGCCAACTCGTACGCATTCGCATAAGCCAGCCCGCGACCAACTACAACGCAATTCTCCATGAAGACATAACGCTGGACAAGTTCGAGCAGCGCCGGCTTCTGCTCGAGCGCCCTGGCCGCAAAGTCGGGGATTGCCTCGTAGGATAAGTTGGGCGAGCCGCCGCCAAGTTCTGCTGCCAGCATATAGAACAGCATCGTCTGGCCGGTAAATGTTTTGGTCGCGGCAACCGACCGCTCGCGCCCGCCATGCATCACCAAAGTTTCATCAACGATGTGCGTCATCGAGGATGCAGGCTCATTGGTGATGCCGACAGTGTACGCGCCACAATTCCGGGCGTTTTCCAGGACCAGGTTGATGTCCTCGCCTTCACCGGACTGAGATACACCAATTACCAGCGCATGCTGCAACTTCAGTTTGGCTTTATAAAGAGTATGGACCGAGGGGGCGGAAAGCGAAACCGGAATACCTGTCTCAATTTCCAGCAGGTAGCGACCGAACAACGCTGCGTTGTCCGAGCTGCCCCGCGCCACAAGTACGATTAGATCGATGTCGCGGCCGTTTAAAAACTTGCCCAGTCGACCGATCTTTGCTCGTTCGGCTTCAATCGTGCGTGCGAGGGCTTCCGGTTGCTCCGCAATTTCCCGAAGCATTAATGACAAAGTGATTCCTCAGCTAGTCCGACCGATTGATGTAAAAGTGGGCTCGACCATTGTCTTCGCACTGGTTTTCAGTTAAATAGTGGTCCGTCTTGCGCGTATAAGACCGTCACCAAAGTCCCGAACTGCTCGTCTCCGATGGCCAACACTCTACCACGAGGTACAACCGGTCGGCTGGTCTCCCTTGATGTGTTTCGCGGGCTGACGATCGGCGGCATGGTCCTGGTTAATAATCCAGGATCGTGGAGCCAGATCTACTGGCCGTTGGCGCACGCGGAGTGGCATGGTTGGACGCCAACCGATCTCATCTTTCCGTTTTTTCTCTTTATCGTTGGCGTGGCTATTCCGCTCGCCTTCGGAAGACTAGTGGCTGCCGGCAGTGTCGCAAGCGCAGGCGTCGCGGGGGCCCCAGCGAAGCAGCCCAGCTGGGGCGCTGTATCC
>JAIVJP010000350.1 GCA_020199975.1 Acidobacteriota bacterium | reverse complement strand
GTGAATGTTATGGCGGAATGTTTCAAGACTAATAAGCTCGAGGTCAGGACCTCGAGACTTCACGGTAAAGGGTTGCCTCTCACCGCTGAGAGCCAGTCTGAGTCTCAGCTCAACTGCAATAGGCTCAAAGGCTGGCAATTGGATTTAGAGCCCGCGAAGCGTGGTGAAAGCATAAAGCCTGGGGCGTGAGCCCCAGGACATTCGGATTTGAGTTCCTAGCCCGCGAAGCGCGCGGTAGCGGCAACTAAAGAGACATCGTTGATGAAGACTAACGCACGAACAAGATTCCTGATCTGCTGTCGCCCGCTTTGCGGGCTGGTTGAATCTCATTTGTTCGTTGACCTGGGGTTCCGCTGCGCTCCACCCCAGGCTTTACCTGTCGCCCGCTATCGCGGGCTGGTTGAGCGATCTCTCGAGTTTAAATGGAAGCACACAGAGGAGAACTTACAGAAGTGACCGCGCTCGAAGATCGGTTCCTGCTCGCGACTTACAAGAAGATGCCGATCGTCGCAGAACGTGGCAAAGGCGTCTGGCTTTACGCCAGCGATGGTCAGAAATATCTCGATCTCTATGGTGGTCACGCGGTCGCGGGAACCGGCCATTCGCACTCGCATGTGGTAGCAGCGATAGTCGAGCAGGCTGAAGAACTGCTCTTCTATTCCAACTTGGTCTATTCCGAGGTGCGCGCCCGAGCCGCGGAGAAACTTGCCTCGATTGCCCCGGAGTCCCTTATTAAAGTCTTCTTTTGCAACTCTGGAACCGAGGCTAATGAGAACGCCATGCGCATGGCACGCCTTGCATCGGGTCGGGAAAACGTAATCACCTTCTCGGGCGGTTTTCATGGACGCACTGCCGACGCCATCAGCGCCACCTTTCTGGAAAAGTATCGCGAATTGGGTAAGCCGAATGTGCCGGGTCATCTGCAAGCTGAGTTTGGCGACATAGAATCGGTGCGAAAGGTGGCGGACGAAACGGTCGCAGCAATCATGCTGGAACCGATTCAGTCGATGGCCGGCGTGCGCACCGCCGCACCGCAGTTCTTTCGTGATCTGAGAAAACTATGCGACGCACAGGGAATCGTGTTGATTTATGACGAGGTCCAAACGGGCATCGGCCGCACGGGTGAGTGGTTTTTTGCCGGCAGCGAAGCGGCCGGCGGAATTGTCCCCGACGTAATCACACTCGCCAAGGCGCTTGGTAGCGGCATTCCGGTTGGCGCGTGTTTAGTTTCTGAGAAAATCGCCTCGCATATCAAAGAGAATGATTTGGGCACCACGTTTGGCGGCGGCATGATTGCCATGGCAGCGGTCACCGCCACGCTCGAAGCAATCGAGAACGATTCAATGTTGGAAAATGTAAAAGAGGTGGAAGCGCACTTGCGCAACCGAACTACCGAGATACCACAGGTGACACAGGTGCGAGGTCTGGGTTTCTTGCTTGGGCTGGAGTTCGCTGATAAAGCGGCGCCAATTCATAAGGGCCTGCTGGAGCGAAAGGTGATTACCGGCACGTCGAGTGATCCCAAAGTGTTGCGACTCTTGCCGCCCCTGTGCCTCAGGCCTTCGGACATAGACCTTTTCATTGACGAGCTCAAAATGGTGATCGCTAACCTGGGTTCGCCGAGGGAGGCATGATTTGAATCTCAGTTGGTTTGATCTGGCTGGGTTCGTCGGAGTTGCCCTGATCGTGATTGCTTACTTGCTACTGCAGCTCAACAAACTGCCCAGCTCCGCGCCGGCTTATTCGTTGCTGAATGCGATCGGTGCCTTTCTGGTGATGGTTTCCCTCGTATTCGACTTCAACTTGTCGGCATTTCTGATGGAGGCGTTCTGGTTTCTGATCAGTTTGTTTGGGCTCTTTCGATCAATTTTTTCCAAGTCTGCTGCGGCCAGCGCCGTTTGAGATCACGTCTGGAGCGTGAACCAACTCCTCACGCTGAAAGCGTGGAAGTTAATAGCCGGGGGCAACGCCCCCGGAAAGTCAAAACCGTTTCCGACCCTGAAAGGGTCGAACATGGGAAAGGGTAAGGATGGCGCCCCCCTAAACTGTTTTGGATTACCTGCCGGAAAATGTCTGTGGAATTGAATCGTTCGACCCTTTCAGGGTCGGGTACTTTTTCTTTCGCCTTTCCGTGGGCGTCGCGCGACGCTCGCCCACGGCTATTGAATTCATCCCCTTCAGGGTGAGACGTTCACGCCGTACAGCGTGAACTGATTCTGCGACGCATGAAAAACTTTCTAAATACTCTCAACTACTCGCGCGAAGAACTGGAGCGTTTGATTGATGCCGCCCTGAGGTTCAAACAGGGCATCGACGTGTCGAAGCCGTTGGCTGGCCGTTCAGTGGCGCTGGTTTTTTTCAACCCCAGCTTGCGCACGCGCGCTTCAATGCAGGTCGGTATCTACGAACTGGGCGGAAATGCAGTAGTTGTCGAACCAGGCGGAACTAGCTGGACTCTGGAACACCGCGATGGCGTGGTGATGGACGGCGATAAGACGGAACATCTGGCGGAGTTTGTGCGCGTGCTGGGCCGCTATGGCGTGGCTATCGGCGTCAGGACGTTTGCCGCCATGAAGGACTGGAGCGAGGAGCGGGTCGATCCTGTGCTGAATGCCTTCTCAAGATACTCCGAAGTACCGATTATCAATCTCGAATCCGCGATGCATCATCCCTGCCAGGCTCTGGCCGACATGATGACGATACGTGAAAGGCTCGGCGCGGGCCGAAAAAAAGTGCTGCTGACCTGGGCCTGGCACCCCAAGCCACTGCCGATGGCGGTGCCTAACAGCTTCGCTCTGGCTGCCGCCCAGATGGGCCATGATCTCGTGGTTGCCCACCCCGCGGGTTACGAACTGGACGAGAAGTTGATGGAAACAGTCAGGCAAAAAGCCATCGAAGCGGGCGGCATTTTGCAGATAACGAACGACATTGACCAAGCCGTGGACGGCGCCGAGATTGTTTATGCGAAGAGTTGGGGCGCGAAACAGTTCTACGGGGCGCCGGATCGGGACATGGCGGAGCGGGCGCCTTATCGTGAGAAGTGGATTGTGGATGAAGGGAAAATGGCACGCACGCATAACGGGATCTTCATGCACTGTCTGCCGGTAAGGCGCAACGTGATCGTGTCCGACGGGGTAATTGATTCCCCAGCGTCGGTGGTGATCGACGAGGCGGAGAACCGCTTGCACGTGCAGAAGGCGATCCTGGTGCAACTACTGAGTACTGAGTACTGAGTGCTGAGTACTGAATGCACAAATTGCCAATTGCCGATTGCCGAATAAAGCTGACTCGCGGTTAACTGAATTAAGAACTGAGCACGGACATTGACTTAGTACTCAGAACTCAGTACTCAGTACTCAGTACTCAGCACTATTTACGCTATGAGCGACACACTAGCTAACGTCGGCAGCCAGTTGCGCCTCGATTTACTACGCGAGGCACTGCCCTATATTCAACGTTTCAAAGGTCAGACTTTTGTCGTCAAACTTTCGGGTAAGGCGACTGAGGATCAGGACAACCTCAGCTCGCTGGCGGAGGAATTGGCATTGCTTCACCAGGTTGGCATACGCATCTGCGTCGTGCACGGTGGCGGAAAGCAGTTGAGCGAGTTGGCGAGTCGCATGGGCATAGAGCAAACCATCATCAACGGCCGTCGCGTGACCGACGATGCGACACTCGAGATGGCGAAGATGGTTTTTGCTGGAACAATCAATATAGACATTCTTTCCGCATTGCGTAACAGAGGCATTGAAGCGGTCGGCCTGTCAGGTGTCGATGGAAACATAGTTCACGCTGAACGCCGGCCGGCAAAGGAGATTCTCAACCGCGAAACTGGCAAACGCTCACATGTCGATTTTGGTCACGTTGGCGACGTAGTGGAGATCAATGCCCGTTTGCTGATAGTCTTGCTGAGGGAGGGCTACCTTCCCGTTATCTCATCGCTGGGAGCCGACGCCGAAGGAACGGTATTCAATATCAATGCCGATACTATCGCCGCTGAAATTGCGGTTCAACTTAAGGCGGAGAAACTGATTCTGCTGTCCGATGTCGATGGCATCTATCTGCGGGCAGGCGTCCCCGAAACAAAGCTCTCACAACTGACTGCCGATCAGGCCGATGCTCTAATCAACGATAGAAGCGCAACGGGCGGAATGATTCCTAAACTCCAGAACATATCCGAGCTGCTGCGGCGCGGTGTCCATAGCGCGCATGTTATCAGCGGGACGAAACGCAATGCCCTGCTTTCCGAAATTTTCACCGATAAGGGAACGGGTACGATGATCGTGGCGTAATCTGCTCATGGATAACGACGCCATCGCCCGGAGTTTCTACCGCCTTGCGGCACTGATGGAGATTCGTGGCGACGATCCCTTTCGCTTGCGCTCTTATCGCAATGCCGGGGAAGCCATCGAAACATGGCCCACGCCGTTGAAAACAATTGCCGCAAATGAGGGTGTTCCTGGATTGCAGATGATTCCTGGAGTCGGCAAGGCAATCGCCGGAAAGATAGTCGAGCTTCTTGACCGTGGCACCTTCGACGCGTGGGAAAGAATTACGGCGGAGACCCCTGCGACCGTACTTGACCTGCTTGAGATCC
>JAIVJP010000280.1 GCA_020199975.1 Acidobacteriota bacterium | reverse complement strand
CGAGGCCTGCAACTTGAATGATTTTGGATTGCATTCGTCTGCGTCGAAGCTAGAGGATGCTTCCGGGTTGTGTCAATGGATGGCTGCGTACAAGGTGGTGTCCAAACTTTACTTTTCCATTGGCTTTTGTGTTCTATGAAGCGAGACCGCAGTTTCTCGCGGTTGAGCAATTTCTACCAACCTAAAGCGATCCACTAAATCACACTAAGCAACACGAAATCTTGTTAGTGTTATTTCGTGTGAGTTCGTGGATCGTGTCTCACGCTACCTAAGGTTGGGTAAGGGCCGGAGCGCTCAAGTTGGGACGCTACTCGGCGTACTGGAGCGGTTTGCTCTTACTAACTGTCATAACCTTCGCAGCTTCCGCCGCTGTCGACCCCAGGCTTCCAGAGTGGGAACCGGTTCAACGTTTGCCTGTGCGCCGCAATGCCCACAAGAACAATAGAAGGAGAGGGGACCCCGCGAATATTTTTCCCTGGGACCGACAGTGTTATCTTCCCTCCTTAGCATCGAGGCCTGCAACTTGAATGATTTTGGATTGCATTCGTCTGCGTCGAAGCTAGAGGATGCTTCCGGGTTGTGTCAATGGATGGCTGCGTACAAGGTGGTGTCCAAACTTTACTTTTCCATTGGTTTTGTGTTCTATGAAGCGAGACCGCAGTTTCTCGCTGGTTGAGCAATTTCTACCAACCTAAAGCGATCCACTAAATCGCCGCTTTCGCGAACACACTGGCGACTGAACTCTCAACAGTTGGCAAGACAATGCTTATGCCGGCGCTTAGCGGAAAGATCAAAGACCTGTTCGGGTTTGAGTTCTCCGAATTGTTGGAAGAAATGGGTGGAGAGAAGAGAGTTCCAAGGAAAAAAGCCATACCGAAACGCGCCAGCAAGAGCGCAGCCAAGAAAAAGAGGAAGACTCGGAGATGAGGTGGCGCCGATCGAGTCCGCTATAGACGTGATAATTGGTACCGAAGCAAAGTGTAAGACCTAATGCATCTTGAACGGGCCACCAGGCGGCTCTGGTTCTAAATCAGGGCGACTGGAATCCTGGACCACCTCATGCATCTCCAACACGTTCGACTGTGAAAATGCTTCCTTCGGCAGCGTGCCGGACTGCGCGTGTCCCTTCACAAACGCATCAGAGCGCACCCAGTTGAGGAAGTCCTGGCGGCTATTCCAGATAGTAAACACCACATACGGGTCGCCATCGTTGACTGGGCGCAGGACCTGGTTTGAAACGAAACCAGGCATTTGGTCCACCAGCCCCGCACGCTCACGAAACCTCTGCTCGAAGGCCTCGGCGTATTCCAGCGTGACGTAGATCCGATTGGCGACAGTTATCATTGCGCGGGTCCTCCCCCCCTTTTTTTGGCCTCATGATAGCCTCTTCAAGCGTGCGGTTCTTTGCGCTGCGCGGTACGCACGTGGGCACCCGTTTGGCGGGTCGATGGTTCAATTGCTCGATCTTCTTGCGGAGCTTCTGCAGACAGATCGCTTTATTCCGATGCTGGCTGCGTTCCTGCTGAGACGTGACGACGATCCCTGAAGGCAGATGCCGGAAGCGAACGGCGCTTTCCGTCTTGTTGACGTGCTGCCCTCCGGGCCCACTCGAGCGAAAGGTCTCAACCTCGCACTCACGCAACAAATCTTCGTCTGATTCCGGCAGTATGATCACAATAACCTCATCATACCCCACTGCGATTAATCGCAAAGAGTGTTACATTGCACCCTTAAAGGAGGATGCTTTGAACCCGCCGCTTCCCATCGTCGAAGGAGTTGGTCCAAGCTGCCAATGGCTTCCCGCAGGTCCATGGAAAACCGTCATAGAGTTTTTCCAGGAACAATACCCTCACGTGGATGCCGAGACTTGGACTGCACGGATGGCGAAGGGGCAGGTGGTGGATAAGACCGGGCGTCGTGTAGATCCAGGGACAGCTTATCGAATTGGCGCCTGCATTTTTTATTACCGCGAGCCAAAAAATGAAAAAGCCATCCCCTTTGTTGAGCACGTGCTCTATCAAGATGAACACATCCTGGTTGCAGATAAACCGCATTTCTTGCCGGTGATTCCTTCGGGAAGGTTTCTCCATGAAACGCTTCTGGTCCGACTGCGAAAACAAGGCAAGCCGGAAGCCCTGGTGCCTATCCATCGTCTCGACCGGGAAACTGCCGGGTTGGTGTTGTTTTCCCTAAACCTGAAAACAAGGGGCCACTACACGTCGCTCTTTCGGAATCGGAAGGTTAGAAAAGTATACGAGGCGCTGGCACCAACCCTCGAAGACTCGAGGTTCCCCACCACTCGGCGGAGTCGCATCGGACGGGGAGAACCATTCTTCCGCGTGAAAGAAGTTGCGGGCGAGGCAAACTCCGAGACTCACATCAACCCCCTTAGCAATCTGGGACGCGTCAGTCTGTATCAGTTGGTCCCCATCACCGGCAGGAAGCACCAGCTCCGCCTGCACCTCGCGGCCTTGGGAATTCCTGTCATCAATGACAAACTCTACCCTGCGATGACTTCTTCGGATGACAAC
>JAIVJP010000349.1 GCA_020199975.1 Acidobacteriota bacterium | reverse complement strand
TGTCCAAACTGCGACGTCACTCTTACTTACCATCGCAGTGAAAGAGTAATCTTATGCCATTACTGTAACCATCGTGAGACTGCGCCCGTACGGTGTCCCTCATGCAAAGGAGAGTACATCTACTACATCGGTGAGGGAACCGAGCAGATTGAAGCTATGTTAACGCAGCTCTTCCCTGCTCTTCGCATAGGCAGAATCGATCGCGACACCGCCGCGCGTCGCGGACTCTCCGAGAAGATGCTGCTGGATTTCAGCGACGGCAAGATCGACATGCTGGTCGGCACGCAGATGCTGGCCAAGGGTCACGATTTTCCCAACGTCACCCTGGTCGGCGTCGTATCGGTCGATGCCGGTCTCGCGTTGCCGGACTTTCGTGCCGCAGAACGAACATTTCAACTTATTACTCAGGTGGCGGGCCGCGCGGGACGAGGCGATCGTGCGGGCCAGGTTCTAGTGCAGACTTATCACCCAAATCACTACGCTCTCCGACATGCTTGCGCGCAGGATTACGACGGTTTTTACAAAGAAGAGATTCGCCATCGTCAGAACCACGCTTATCCGCCGTTTGTCGCGCTCGGCTCGTTGCTGGTCCATGGTGCGGACCAGAGTCGCGTACGGTCCGATGCGGTAGGGTTGCGAAAGGAAATGGATCTGGCCAATAGAGATCGAACCTGCCGCATACTCGGTCCTGCTCCGGCGCCTCTCGCCAGACTCAAAGGCGAACATCGGATGCAACTCCTGGTGAAGTCTCGAAGCAGACGCCAATTGCGTCAGGTTGTCGACCGAGCGTTAGCGAAAGCCGCGAATCGGGGACTCAATCTGCGCGGTGTAAACCTGGAAATCGATCCGGTTTCGCTAATGTGACAGCGTGCGTCGGTCAGGCTCATGCGTTAAACTCCCGGCATGAAACTCTCCGAACTTGCAGCCAAAACGGGCGCTTACGGCGAGGGAAGCTCGCTCGATATAGACATTGAGGGCGCAGCTGGTCTCGACGATGCAAAGCCTGGGCAGGTCACGTTCCTCGCAAATCCGCGCTACACATCGCGTCTGAAAACTACGCAAGCTTCGGCGGTGTATGTGGGTGAGACGGTCGATTTGGGCCGCGATGACATCGTCGGTTTGCGTGCAAAAGACCCTTATCTCGCATACACACGCGCACTTCGCCTCTTTTATCCTGAATCTACAGTTGCATCCTCTATTCATCCGTCGGCAGTAATCGATCCCACCGCGCGGGTTGCTGAGAACGTTTTCGTCGGCGCCTGTTCCGTAATTGGGCCGGGAACGGAGATCCAATCCGGCGTGCAGATTTATCCGAATGTCACGATCTATAACGGCGTTACGGTCGGCAAAGATTCGGTGATCCACTCTGGCGCGGTTATTCGCGAGCGTTCGCAGATTGGGGAACGCGTGGTCATTCACAACAACGTCGTAGTTGGTTGTGACGGGTTTGGATATGCCAAAACCGAGCAGCGACGCTGGCTCAAGATTCCGCAGACTGGGCGTGTAGTGATTGAAGACGACGTCGAGATTGGCGCGGGAACAACAATCGACCGCGCGTCCGTGGGCGAATCCCGAATTGGCCGCGGCGCGAAAATAGACAATTTGGTCCAGGTCGGCCATTCCTGCACCGTGGGCGAAGATACTTTGTTATGCGCTCAAGTTGGGCTGGCCGGAAGTTCGCATATTGGAGATCGAGTGGTCCTGGCCGGGCAGGCGGGCGTAGCGGGCCATTTGAAGATTGGTGATGACGTGGTGATTACAGCTAAGAGCGCGACTAGTCATGACGTGCCGGCCGGCAAAGTCATTTCCGGCATTCCGGCATTCGATAATAAGGATTGGCTGCGCTCAACAGCTGCTTTTCGGCGCCTCGGTGAGATGCAAAGAACCATCAGAGAACTTCAGCAGAGATTGCTGGAATTGGAAGGCGCCATGCTTAACAAAAGCGGTGGGTGACCCCATTTCCGAGCCTGCGGATTCCTTATGACCAGGAACGACGTCAGCACTACGACGCGATCAAAACTTCCCTGCCTCGGCCGTTGAATGCCTGCCCTCGGCGGGGACCCAGACGCAAAGTTGTCCGCTAACCAAATAGAGTGAACAAAGCAAAGGCATTCTCATTCCAGTTGGATCACGACGATACCGCGGCCACTCTTCGAAGTCCTTCCTCGATTACCATCTTCACACTGCTTGTAGCCCTCTTCATTGGTGCAAGGCTTTGGGGATTAACAGCCTCATGTCTATGGTTCGACGAAATCTTCAGCGTGCATGCCGCCAGGCACGATTGGAGCCGCCTGCTGGGCTTCGTGGCCGCAGACATTATTCATCCGCCTCTCTTCTATGCTCTGCTTAAGATCTGGAGTGGCCTAGGCGGCGAGTCGTTGCTGTGGTTGCGCCTGTTGCCGGCGCTCACCAGTATCGCCG
Source organism: Acidobacteriota bacterium (assembly GCA_020199975.1). Lineage (GTDB taxonomy): Bacteria > Acidobacteriota > Blastocatellia > Pyrinomonadales > Pyrinomonadaceae > PSRF01. Next base: position 2,205 of record JAIVJP010000349.1, on the reverse strand, counting down.
TCATCTTTCCCTTTTTTCTGCTCTTTCGTGAACTGCATCTGGGAGCAACCGAGATCAAGCTGGCCCTGTTGTTGATGGCCGTTAATGGTTACTTGATCAAGTATGCCCAGGAAGTGCGCATGTATAGCCTTCTGCTTTTTTTTGCAGTCTGCTCACTCTGGCTATTCATCAGGTTCTTCAAGGCCCAGGCTAGCTCAAAGAAACAATTCCTGGTCTTGTCTGCGATTAACTTACTACTTGTTTATACTCACTATTATGGCTGGCTTGTAATCACAGCAGAGGTAGCTTTCCTGGTGTTATGGGGCCGCGACAAATTACCCGACTTCCTTATGGTTGTCGCCGTCGTCTTACTCTGCTTTAGCCCCTGGGTCTACACAGTAACCTTGGCGGCTGAGCCGGATAAGGGGTTAGCACAAAATATCGGATGGGTTGCGCGTCCGCGTTTAGCGGATGTCGTACAGTTCTTTGCGCTGCTTAACGCACCATTCTATTTTCGCCGAAGTTCAAACGAATACGTTTATGCCCGTTGGGGTCTCTTGGCTGGACTCTTGGTATTTGGCCTGCCATTACTGATGTTGTTATGGAAAATAGTTAGACAAAGAGGGCAGGAAGGTGGGCAACGCTTCAACGCTCCTAGGTGCTTACTGCTTCTCTCTTTTCTGCCCCTGACACTAGCATTTCTCGCTAGCTGGGTCTTGCCGCACTCCGTCTGGGGCACCCGCCACTTGATAATAGTTGCGGTGCCCTATCTTCTGCTGGCCGCCATTTCGCTCAATCGTTTGCGCCCGCAGTGGCTTCGGATTAGCGTCTTGATGCTCTTGGGCAGTTGGTTGCTTTTAGCAGGGTCGGGTCAGCTACTCCGACCTGGGGACAATTATATCTGGTGTGCGTGGGGGCATTTGAGCCAGCAAATGATCCAACACCAGCCCAACGCGCCCCCAGCGACAAAGGTCTACGCCTTTGAAGAGATAATTGCTTACCATCTTTGGTTCGCATTGGAAGACGTCGAAGGCGGGAAATTCAAAGTCGGCTTAATAAAAGGTGCTCCCGGTCTCCGGGAGGATCCAGCTTACTTTCTACCCCGAGCGTTCTCCGACATCGCAGTGCAACATCTCTCTGCTTTGAACGAAAACCACATCTGGATCGCATTTCGCGATACGGACTTCTACGAACTGGGTCCGCCTTTCAAGGCTCTAAAAGATCGTGGCTACGAAGTACGCGAGGTTCTACAAGTAAAAGCTGGGGGTCAGCGAGCATTTCTGGTAGAGCTTGCACACCACTGAGAGTTAAAGGAATGCGCGCTGGCCGAGTTTCACGAGTTGCCCATGAAGGTCGGTAGACCCACCTTACTACGGAACAGCGACCGGATCCTGGACTCAACCCGCGTTTTTAGATGAGAGTTTGGCTTCATAGGAACATGAGCAGTGTTGAGTGTAAGTCCCGGTCGCTACTGCTCGCGGTTCCGTAGTACCGTGACATCGTCGACGTGGGCCAAACTGCATCAGTACCGAGTAATGCAGGCGCGCTGCTTTTAGATCGACTTACGTGATTGCCCCACCATCAACGATCACTACTTCACCATTCATAAAGCTGTTGCGATCGCTAACCATGAACGCCGCATACTCGGCCAGTTCTTCCGGGCGGCCCAGGCGGCCGGCTGAGGCCCAGAAAGCGTGCATCTGCAGCAAACGCTCGGGGAGCGCAGAGGCCAGATCGGTGTCGAAGATTCCGGCCGCGATTGCGTTTACTTTGATGCCGAAAGTTCCGGCCTCGCGTGACAGGCATTTAGTGAAACCGATCATTGCGGCTTTGGAGGTTGCGTAGTGAACCGCGGTCGGGAGCGCTCGCAGCGCTCCTATGGAAGTAATGTTGAGGATGTGTCCCTGCCTCTGGCGAATCATCTGTTTGTAGATCGGTTTTGTCACGGCGAATAGGCTGCCGACGTTGGTATCGATCACTTCATCCCAGGCACGATCAGTCGTCGTAGCGAAATTGTCGGCACGATTGATTGCTGCGTTGTTGACCAGGATATCGATCCCTCCCCACTTGTCGACAATCTCTCGGGCGAGGCGCTTGATACCCAGACGATCAGTAACTGACACTTTAAAGCTAAGTGCTCGCTTGCTGTGATTCTCAATCTTCTGGCGCGTCTCTCCGGCCAGATCGTCGCGCCTTAGGTAGTTAAACGCTACATCAGCGCCCTCA
>JAIVJP010000054.1 GCA_020199975.1 Acidobacteriota bacterium | reverse complement strand
GCACAATAAAGTGATATTTCACGCTGCAGCGGCCTTAAACGATGCCAGCTTGATTACCCTCCGCATAAACTTTCGCGGCGTAGGCCAGAGCACAGGCGAGCACGACGAAGGACGAGGTGAACTCGAAGACGTGCATGCGGGCCTGGATTACCTCGCAGAAAACTATCCCTTGCAGCCCGTTACGCTTTGTGGATTCTCGTTTGGCGCGCGGGTGGGTCTGGAAATAGGAACCTCCGACGCGCGCGTCGTTAACTTGATTAGCATCGGCACGCCCGTAGACAAGTATGACTTCAGTTTTCTCCAGGCCTGCCGCAAGCCAATACTCATTGTCCATGGCGACAAGGACGAGTTTGGCGATTTGAGGCGACTGGGAAAGCTGGTAGATAGCCTTAAGCAAAACGGGAGAGTTGAGCTGCACGTGATCGCAGACTGCGGCCACTTCTTTGAAGACCATCTTGACGAGTTAAAACAGGTAATCACCGACTGGACGAAGCGCCAGTTGAAAGTCTAAGTTTCATGCGAATAATCCGTTTCAAGCTACTCCTCCTCGTCCTCATAACGCTCATTGGCCCGGTCATGGCCTTTTCGCAAAAGATTGCCAAAGAATCGATCGCCTCTGAAGGCAAGAAGCGGAGTTACTACCTCTACGTTCCGGCGAGCGTAAAGCCATTGGCGCCGGCCCCTTTGCTCGTTTTGCTGCATGGCTCGAGTCGGAACGGTCTTTCGCTGGTTGAAAAATGGAAGGACTTAGCGGAAAAAGAGGGGATCATTCTACTCGGCCCCGATTCCGCGGATTCCTCTCGTTGGTCCGTGCCTAACGATGGGCCCGGGTTTGTGCACGAACTTGTGGAAGCATTAAAAACCAAACACCCGATCAATGGACGTAAGGTTTATCTTTTCGGCCACTCGGGCGGAGCAATCTTCGCGCTGTTGATGTCTCTCTACGAGTCGGAATACTTTGCGGCCACTGCCGTCCACGCAGGGGTGCTCTACTCAGAATCCGCTGCCCTGATGGATGTCGCAAAGAGGAAGACACCGATCCACCTCCAGGTAGGATCGCTGGATCCTCTGTTTCCGCTGAAGGCTGTCAGAGCCACTCGGGATGCTCTGACTGCGCGAGGGTTTCCTGTGCAACTCAGGGAAATCCCCGGGCATGACCACTGGTATTACGATCTCGCACCGAAGATAAATCTGGAGGCCTGGCAGTTTCTGAAAACTCATGAGCTTTCAACCGAACCGATTTTTGAAGAGTATAGATTTAGATCCGAAGGACGAACTTCGCGAGAAGCCACCGAGCAATATGCCCAGGGAACTCAGTTGCACCGAACCGGTGATGTTACTGAAGCGATCGCCGCCTACACGCGCGCCATAGAGCTGGATCGAAAATTCGCGGATGCTTACAACAATCGTGGCGTAGCTTACATTGCGCAGAAAGACTATCCGGCGGCAGTTGCCGACTTCACCCGCAGTCTTGAGATCGCGCCTTCTGATGCAGCCTACAATAATCGCGGCAACATCTACTTCTCTATGAACAGGATCGATGAAGCAATTGCGGATTTCACGGCGGCCCTGAAGCTCAAGCCGTCTGTCGAGGGATACACGAACCGAGGCACAGCCTACCAGCAAACCAACCAAGACACGCTCGCGCTCGCCGATTATGAGCGTGCTCTTCAATTAAATCCAAAGTTTGCTCGCGTCTATGTTTTGCGTGGCCTGCTTATCCTGAAAACCGGGCAGGATGCGGCGGCACAAAAGGATTTTGATCGAGCCTTCGAGTTGGACCCGGGGCTGCGCGCTGAGTTTGATCCGATCATTAGCCAGACACGAGCGAATAGGAGAATGGATTAACATAATGAACTCTTACGGCGATCCAGCCATACGTATCGCGCTACTGCCGCGCGACACAAATTCGGCGGGCACAATTTTCGGCGGCGTTATCCTGAGTTACATCGATATGGCCGGCGCAATTGAGGCGCATCGACGCACGCGTATGGACCGCTTCGTTACCGTAGCGATGCGCGAAGTAATCTTCCATAAACCAGTATTCGTCGGCGATCTGGCAAGTTTCTATGCCGAGACGGTGCGGATAGGAAACACCTCAATTACGGTCCGCGTCATCGTCGAAGCGGAGAGAGTGGGCTCTAGCAGCGAACGCGTACGAGTAACTGAGGCTGAGGTCGTCTACGTGGCAGTTGATGCCACCCGCCAGAAGATAAAGATTAACAAACCATAGGCTTCATGCGCACTGCTACTTGGGAGTGCGGCTATCTGTTTCCGGATTAACTCCCGGCCACGAATTCCCCGCACAGGAAGTTTGGATAGGCGAAGATGCCTGGTCGGTCACTCAGCTCTCGAAACAGCGTTAGCGCTTCAGAGCAATAATCGTAGGCTTTCTGTCTTGCCGCTCAGTTCAGCAGTGCCTGCATGCGTCTCAGTGCGTTGGCAGCTTCCGTAAACCCCGGTTGCTGTTCAAGCGCAAGCGTGTAGTGACGGGCGGCGTCCAGATATTTCCGGCGCATCTCGTAAACGCGACCCAGGTTGAAATGAGGAAACGCATAAGAATCGTAACGCGGAGCAAACAGAGCGCGTTTGAACCAGCGAACGCAGCCGTAGGAATCACCCTTGGCTAGAAGGTAACTCCCGATGTCGTTGTAAGGATTGCCGAGCGTTTCGTCGACACGGATTGCTTCCAGACATTCCGCGATGGCTTCATCGTAGCGATTCTGAAAACTGTAGACCCAGCCAAGAAAAGTGTGCGCCTCGGCAGTCGGGTAGGTCTCAATCGAACGCTGGTAAAGCTCGATTGCAGACTCGTAGTTTTGGGCCAACTGTGCCTGGTAAGCTTCCTGAAAAAGCTGCCTGGCTTCGTACTTAGCCGTTGGTGAAACGTCGTCCTCGTACATCGCTTCGGTGGTCATTTGGTTTCAATGCAGTCCGACTTTTCGCCGCGCGCGTTATCCAGACGTTTGATGCGCCCGTCAGTCTTTGGTGCGATTGACCGCGCAGCCACGACCGCTCGCCGCAGGATATCAAAATCGCTCTGACCTTGTTCCGCCAAGATCAAAAGCCGGGCTCCCTTGAGCATCGAGTAACCGTCTCCCCCGTCAATTGCCAGGAAGTCTGTGGTTGCCAGCGTGTATTTTCTGTTGTTGTCGAGAGGTTGCCCGTTAACGGTAACGTCGATAACTCGAGATCCTGGCGGGCGGCTGGCGTCGAATGTAAGACGAAGCCCCGCCACCTGCGGGAATCGCCCGGGCTCACGGTCTTCCGCGCTCCTGCTTACACCATGTTCGAGCGCTGTCCGCAGGGTAGCGCCGGTCAACTCCAATTTTACTACCTTGTTATTAAAGGGGAGAATCGAAAGCAAGTCTCTTTTATTTAGCGCGCCTGGACTGATAATCGTGTCTGCACGGATCGAGCCTCCATTCATCAGCGCGACATCCGCACCGGTTGCCCTGCGAAATGCCTCAGCAACCATGTTTCCCACATTCGTTTCGCGTGTGCGATTCTCCGCGCTGCGCGCCTCTAGAGCCACCCTTGAGCGACCAACTGTCTGGGAGAGTTCCCTTATAAGACTTTTATATTTCCGGTAAATCGCCGCGAACTCTTGATCCTCCTTCGTTTCGCTAGTTACCGGAATCACTTTCCAATCAATGCTTTCCAATTCACCGCTGGTCTTCGAGATGTTCAAGTCAATTCTTCCTAACTCACGAGCGTCTGCCGTCATCTTGAAGATTGGAGCACCGCCCGCTGCCGACTCCAACAGAGTATGTTCGTGACCTCCTATAATTACGTCGACATCCGCGCAACGTGCTACCTCCTTGTATTCGCTCATCGACAGATGGGTCAGGGCCACGACAACTTTGGCGCCACGCTCATGAATATCGGAAACAACCTTCTTTGCTGTTTCGCAGGGGTTGAGGAAGTCAACGTCCGGACCCGGTCGCGATGTAGTCTTCGTCTCGGGCAGTACCAATCCGAAGATCCCGATTTTGACGCCATCAAACTCGCGGATTACGAACGACTCAGCGCCGCCGAATGGTTTGCCCGTTTTCTTGTCGATGACATTGGCAGCAATCCAGCGAAAGCGCGACTCTTGCATACGTTCACGTAGCACCTCAGGTCCAAAATCAAATTCATGATTCCCGAGAGTGGCGTAGTCGAGACCCGCTGTATTCCAGGATTCGATCATCTGGGCACCCTTGTAAGTTATCGATTCAACTGAAGGCGAGATGGTGTCACCCGCGAACAGAAAGAGCGTGTGAGGTGACTCCTTCTGAATCTCTTTCTTCAAAGTCATAACGCGCGCCAGACCTCCGCGAGTCCCACGGTCGACGGGCGCAAATTGATAGACATCGTTTACTTGAAGCAGCGTGATGCGGGTTGTGCACTCAGCGGCTCGCTGAGCTGAGCCAGTAAGAACGCTGGAAAGAATGGTTGCAATAACCAGGACAAATGCCAGCGGCTTCCTTTCCCTCACCGCTCGATAAGATCGCATTAATCGTCTCCTCGATTCGAACTGAAACCCAAACGTCGATGCTAACAAAGGTAGCGGGGTGAACCCCAGCCGTATCCTCGCCAAGGCTCGTTATGTTGGTTCAGAAGCGTGAATTATACTCGCCCCAGAATCTCCGGGCT
>JAIVJP010000348.1 GCA_020199975.1 Acidobacteriota bacterium | reverse complement strand
TGGTGGCACCGATCGCGATGGGCGGTTTTTGGTTCGCCACGTTTGCCTGGCAATTGAGGAAGCGGCCGTTAATACCGATTAATGATCCGCAGTACGACTCTGTGCTGGCCCAAGCGCAGGCGCCGGCGCACGCGGGACATTAGGCCATCTTGGGATTGGGACTTCGTTGGAGAGAGTTTGAACTAGGGAATTGTTTGGGTCGTTTGAATCATGGCAAAGCTAGGGCACAAAGGTAACGGGCATGGGCACATGACGGAAACGCCGGATGTGTCGCACGTCAGGAACGTTGACGTCACTCACGAACTAAGCGATGTCAACGTTCCTGGGATTCTCAAATTCGTGGGCGCGCTGGTCGTTATGACCGTCGTGGTCTACGTTCTGATGTGGCTACTGTTTGGTTTCTTTAATGCCCAGGAGGCCAAGAAGGAAGGCGAATCACCGCCTGGGCCCATGGCTATGACTGAACAGGAGAGTCTCCCGCCCGAGCCGAGGCTTCAGGCGGCCAGGGGTTTTGGGGTCAAGCTCGAAAACGGGGAGTGGGTCAACCTCGAGAAACGAGAACCTCAAGCCGAGTATCGCGTGCTTAGGGAACAATGGGACCGCGTGCTAAAGGAAGGGCCGAAAGACCAGTCGGGAAATCCTGCCGGACTTCCCATCGAACAGGCGATGCAGAGAGTTGTGGAAGGTCAGGGCTTACCGTCACGCCCGCAGCAGGGCCCTCCCCAGGAAATGACAGACTACACAATCGGTACTCCGACAGCGGCAAGCTCGGGCCGAGTTACCGAGAAGGGAAAGCAATGAAGGCAGTAGGCAGTAGGCAGTCGGCAGTCGGCAGAAAAACCAATCAGGGCGTTGCTCGCTTCGGCTTTAGTCTTCTGCCTACTGCCGTCTGCCTTCTGCTTTCTGCCTACTTTCTACCGGCATTCAGCCAGCCCGGTGTTCCAGGGCCAAGCTCGCCGCTCTACGGCGCACGACCGCAGAGCGGCGCAGTTTCGAGTGGATTACCTAAAGCCCTGCGGGACGTGGGGATTGATCAGAAGCTAAACGACCAATTGCCGCTGGACCTCGTGTTTCGCAATGAAATGGGTGAGCCCGTTAAGTTGGGTGATTATTTCGGCAAGAAGCCTGTGGTGCTGTCGCTTGTCTACTACGAGTGCCCGATGCTTTGTACGCAGGTGTTGAATGGCATGGTAAGCGCTTTCAAAGTGCTTTCTTTTAAAGCTGGGGATGAGTTTGATGTGGTTACCGTAAGTTTCGATCCACGTGAAACCTCAGCGCTCGCGACTGCCAAGAAACAGACCTACGTCGGTTATTTGCCGGAGGCCAAGCGCTCGCCGGCCGCGAGAGGATGGCATTTCCTGACGGGCGACAGCGAAAGCATCAAGCGACTTACGGAAGCGGTGGGCTTTCATTACCACTTCGACGAAGCGACCAACCAGTTTGCTCATGCCAGCGCAATCATGATCGCAACGCCCGAAGGAAAACTCGCGCGCTATTTTTACGGCATCGAGTATTCACCAAAGGATCTGCGTTTGGGGCTCGTCGAGGCTTCTCAGAATAAAATCGGCTCGCCCGTGGATCGGCTCCTGCTTTATTGCTACCACTACGATCCCGCTACCGGAAAATACGGCGCCGTAGTGATGAACATGATCCGCGTGGGAGGCATTGCAACTCTCTTCGCCATGGTAGCGCTGTTTTTCGTAATGCGCCGCCGCAGCGCGACGCAGATGCGTTTACGTCCGGGAGGGACCGCTTAGCAAATGCAAACCTCCTGGGTTCCCTTTGTGCCGCCAAGCGCTTCGACCCTTTCAGGAAAGGTTGATGCGCTCTACTTCTATCTCTCGGGCGTGACGATCTTCTTTACCTTGCTGATCTCCGGAGTCCTGATCTTCTTTGTAATCAAATACCGGCGCCGCAACCCTTATGAGATCCCGCGCCCCGTTGCCGGTTCCATCACACTGGAAACGCTTTGGTCGGTTATCCCGTTCATCATTGCGATGACCATGTTTGCCTGGGGCGCTCAGATCTTTTTCGAGCAGTCGCGACCACCTAACAATGCGGTGGAAGTCTACGTTGTCGGGAAACAGTGGATGTGGAAAATTCAGCATACGACCGGTCAGCGTGAGATTAATGAACTTCACGTTCCGGTCGGGCGCAGAATCAAACTGGTCATGGGCACGGAAGATGTAATTCACGACTTCTTCATCCCGGCGTTTCGTATTAAGGCTGACGTTGTGCCGGGACGATATACGACCTTGTGGTTCGAAGCTACAAAGGCCGGTCGTTACCATCTGTTCTGCGCTGAATACTGCGGCATGAATCATTCAGGAATGATCGGCTCCGTGGTCGCCATGGAACCCAAGGACTTTGACGAATGGCTGAGTGGTAGTTCGAGTCAGCAATCGCCCGCTGTCGCTGGTCAGCAAATCTACGAGACGCTTGGTTGTGCTTCGTGTCACGGGCCCACGGGCGAAGGGGGACGTGGCCCGGCGCTGGCCATCTTCGGACGGCAGGTCTTTCTTAACAACAGTCAGAGTATCAAGGCAGACGAGGCATATATTCGCGAGTCAATTGTTAATCCGCAGGCGAAGTTAGTGGCGGGCTTTGGGCCCATCATGCCGACATTTCAAGGCCAGGTAAGCGAGGAGCAATTGATGCAAATTCTGGCATTCATCAAGTCGCTGCAGATTCAGACCCCCAGAACCCGTGAGGGGGGCTAGCCCGGTGCCCGCGCCTTCAGCGCTGTCAGTGGCGCCGGTGGCCGCGGGCAACTCCGGGGACAGCCGGCAGATAGTTCTGTTCGTTGATTTAGATTTACTAGAACAATGGAAACATTCGTACCACCAGTACCATCGCGGATCAATTACATCAACGCTCAGTATGGTCTGAAGTCGTGGTTGCTCACCAAAGATCATAAGCGGATCGCGTTGCTCTATCTTGGCTCAATCAGCTTCTTCTTCTTCATCGGCGGCCTCTATGCAATGGCCATTCGCCTGGAGCTGTTGACTCCGCAAGCCGATTTGCTGCAATCGACGACCTACAACAAGGTCTTCACGCAGCACGGCATCATCATGGTCTTTTTCTTTTTGATCCCGTCAATACCGGCTACGCTGGGAAACTTCCTGGTGCCGATGATGATTGGCGCGAAGGATCTGGCTTTTCCGCGTATCAATCTGCTCAGCTGGTACATCTATATGCTGGGCGGCATTGTCACCATCTACGCCCTGCTCGCCGGGGGAGTCGACACCGGTTGGACCTTCTACACACCTTTCAGCACCACGTTTTCCAACTCCTATGTCGTGGTCACGGGCCTGGGAATCTTTATTAACGGCTTCTCGTCAATTCTGACGGGCCTCAATTTCATCGTTACGATTCATACAATGCGAGCGCCAGGCATGACCTGGTTTCGCCTACCGCTCTTTATCTGGGCACATTACGCCACCAGTCTGATCATGATTTTGGGCACCCCCGTAATCGCCATTACGATTCTGCTGCTGGCCTTCGAACGCGTGGCACATATTGGCATCTTTGATCCTGCGGTGGGCGGCGATCCGATCCTGTTCCAACATCTTTTCTGGTTCTATTCCCACCCGGCTGTTTACATCATGGTGCTACCCGGCATGGGAATCATTAGCGAGTTGATCGCAAACTTCTCCCGCAAGAACATTTTCGGTTATTCCTTTGTCGCTTTTTCCAGCTTGGCTATTGCCGTGTTTGGTTTTCTTGTCTGGGGACACCACCTGTTTGTCGCGAGCCAATCAGTCTACGCCGGAATGATCTTTTCATTCCTGAGTTTCGCGGTTGCGATTCCCTCGGCGATTAAAGTCTTCAACTGGACCGCAACACTCTACAAAGCCTCGATTTCCTACGACACCCCTATGCTATATGCGCTCGGCTTCATCGGTTTGTTCACTATCGGTGGCATGACGGGGCTGTTTTTGGCAGCTCTGGCGGTTGATGTTCATTTGAGTGATACCTATTTTGTTGTCGCCCACTTCCACTACATCATGGTCGGGGGGACGTTGTTGGCGTATCTCGGCGGCCTGCATTACTGGTGGCCCAAGATAACCGGGCGCATGTACCCGGAAGGTTGGGGAAGATTCTCGGCCCTAGTCGTCTTCATCGGGTTCAATCTGACCTTCCTGCCACAATTTGTGCTTGGCTATATGGGCATGCCTCGCCGTTACCACGTGTATCCAGACGAGTTTCAGGTGTTGCACGTGCTTTCAACCGCCGGTGCTTCGATTCTTGGCGTAGGGTTGCTCATTCCGCTGTTCTACCTGATGTGGTCCATGCGCTACGGCAGAGTTGCGCCGGGAAATCCCTGGCATTTACCAGGACTCGAGTGGCGGACCCAATCGCCGCCTCCGACGGAAAATTTTGATTACACTCCCGTGGTTACATGGGAAGCCTACGAATTTGCTCCTCCCGAGGAGACGGAAGTTGTTGGAAAGTTTCACGATTAAGATTCCCGAAAAGGCGTGAAGCCGGTTTTAAGTCTTGAAGAGGAGTAGCGGTTTAGAGTTCAAACTTTAGTTTGCGGCCACGGAACCACAACCTGAAGGTTGATGAGCTCTAAACTTCCAGAATCAAACTAACCCACTCCTAGAACAGGACGGAGAGAGACATTGGCTGAGAGTTATGTAG
>JAIVJP010000053.1 GCA_020199975.1 Acidobacteriota bacterium | reverse complement strand
GTTAACCAGAGTCTTGAGTAGGTCTACCTGTGCGGATTGCTCGCCGATCTCGGCAACGGCTGCTTTCACGATGGCCATGTCGCTCGATGCTTTGGCCCGCGAGGATTCCGAGGCAGCGACATCTATCCCCTCTTCATGTGCGGCTCTGAGATGCTGGAGAATGGACGCCGCCACGGATCCATCCAATTGAACTTCGCCCTGGCGATCGAGCAGCCGAGTGAGAGATTCATTGAGCTGGCTCTGAAGTTCAGAAATCTCTTGCCTGACTCCGTTCAGGCGCCCTTCGATATAACTCTCAATCTCATGGCGCAAGCTTTCTTCCAGTTGTCCGCTGACCACAGTTTCAGTTCCTCAGTTGGTGCGTCGTTTGGATGAACCCAAGTTCCTGGGTAAGGCCCTTAGTTATCTCTAGTCCCGAGAGAACCGCACGACGGAAGGTCTCGAGTAATTATGGACGTTCAAGATTCAGCGAGTCAAGAAATGGTTTGGGTGGGTAAGGTCACAAACATGACACTACCATTGAGTGAGGGCCATTTGACTCCCCTCGAAGGCCTAAGTTATAAGTCGCTCTAGCAATCGGGGGCCAGCCCCGCGACCTGACACTCATGGCCGCTAAGATTCTCATTGCTGACGATTACGAGGACAACCTTGAACTTCTGCGCCTCTTGCTGGTCGATGCCGATTATCAGGTGATCGAAGCACGAAATGGAGCAGAATGTTTAAAGCTGGCAAGGGAGATGCGACCGGACCTGATTATGGTGGATCTATCGATGCCCGTCCTCGATGGCTGGGAAATGTTTCGAGCGTTGAGAGCTGATGAACGTACGGCTTCAATACTTTGCATAGCCGTAACCGCTCATGGTGACGCCGACCGCAATCGGGCTCTTCGAGCCGGATTCAATGCCTATCTCTCAAAGCCATTCCGCGGCGCCGAGTTGCTGGAAACTGTCGCCATATTATTATCCCCTTCTGTCCTTACTTGTATGAGATCACGACTTGCTGGATCGATGGCGGAAGCTGATGAATCTCACTGCGAGCGAAACCCGCGGCACTACACATTCGCTCCAGTTCCGGAAATGTATAAGCGTCGCCTGCAGGTGTGCTACCAAGCATCACCATGCTGAATGCGGCGGTTTCCGGTGGTGATATGCGATCTTCGTTGGGTACAAACTCCAGTATCACCGCACGTCCATCATTCGCCAGTGCAGCGTGAACTTTCCGCAAGAGAGTTTCGCAAGTTGCCGGATCGAAATGGTGCAGAAAGTTGGTTAACAGCACGAGGTCATAGCCCGTGCCGTAATCAACATCAAACGCACTACCCGCGATTGTTTGGTAACGGTCGGCGAAACCTGCCTTGCTGGCGTTCTCCCTGGCTACCTCAAGCACATTTGGCCAGTCGACTGCGACGACTTTGGTTTGCGGATTCTTATTAGCGAACGCAATGCCAAAAAGGCCATGACCCGCGGCGATATCCAGGACCCTCAACTTTCGATCGGCCTTCTCATCCACGAGATTAGCCATCAACTGCGCCGGCATAGCCATCATCCCCGTCATGGCGCGAGCGAACTTGACCCAGATTGGATGCTCCGGCGCGATCGTCCCTTCTTCCGAAGCGACTGTTCCACCCTTTCGCACGGCCCCGGTGAGATCCTTGAAGCCATCAGTGAGCATTGGTGAGAGCAGAAACTCAAGACTGTCGCCCAAGTAAGCCGGTGAACGTTTATTCAGAAAGAGTGCCGACTCCGGGGTAAGCTTGTAGTTCGTGCCGTCTTTGGTTAGAAAACCCAGGACACAGAGAAAATCGCAAAGAATTCTAATGCCGCGTTCCGACGCGCTGCTCCGCTCGGCAATCTCGATAATGGTTGTCTTGCCTTCGCCGATCGCCGTAAAGACCTCCAACTCGACCGCGGCCTTCAAAGCCTCTGTCCGCTGGTACGCGTTCGCTGTTTGAAAGAATAGTTGTGGTGTTGGTTGTTGCAGGCCAGGACTGCTCATACTAAGTTCTCCTAATTTAACGTAGGGGGTTTGCCCCAGTTCAGTATCGAATCAAAGGAGCCTCTTTCCGACAGAGAAGAAAACGGTCTTTGGTGGTGGGTCCATAGGCGATTGCCGTGACCATACCATCCTGAACCTGGTACTCAATGCCGCTCCGCTTGTCGCGATAGTAGGTTGCGCCGGAATCGCCTGTGTACCACTTATACCTCTCGATGTTTCGTATCTTCAGGTCCGCAACCGGAATCTCTTCGCGCAACGTGATGCTGATATTTACGACGGTATCTCGCGCAACCTTCCAATTGCCCCAATCGGCAGGTAGTCCCTGCTCGCAGGGTTTGCGCGCGTACATCACCTGTATGCGCCCCTCCTGCTTCTCGTAAAGCTCAAACGCACCGGCGCCTCCAATGATTGGCTTACCGAGAACTCTTCGCACCTGCGGACGCTTCGAACGCAGCGGCACAATGCCTCGCCAGGGCTTGGCCACGGTTCCATCAGCTATTCCGAGCAGCAGGGAACAGCAAATGGAAACAATCGTGCCCTTCTTTCTATCGCCAATCATCGATCACAAAAGCACCGAGCCGGCTGTAGCCAGGTTCGTTAGGTTTTGTTCTGACATCTACGGCGTGGAGGTGCGATAAAAATCGATGCCCGAGAAGTTTAAGTGCATAGCCTTCCCATTTACTAACGTGTCAAAGGTTATCAGTTCAGCCGCATTGATGTCCCCTTGTGGCCGAAAGACCCCAGGCTCCAGGGGAATTAGAAACTGCTGGTCATCGAGTATTAGCCGCCCTTTGCGAACAAACAAGCGAGAGCTTCCATACCAGGGACTATCGGATCGGTAGCGTCCGGTGAGAGTGTCCCACTCTTTTGGATACTCGAAGAACTTCGGTCCCGAGTAGCGTTCATTTGCCCACCAGTCCGGGCCGTGGAATGCTTCAACCACTACGTCTTTATCGCGCCCGAAGCTCAAGGTGAACAGATCGTAATCAGGGTGCTTGACGATGAAACGATCTCGGCCCGCTTGTTCCAGCACTATACGTTGCCCGCCGTGCTGCAGTATCAGTTTGTCGCCATGAGCAATCAGCACGAGCTTTTTTCCGTCGGGTGCATTGAAGGTGCCGGCATAGTCCGCCGCATTCTTGATGCTGTCCGGAGTGGGTTGTGAGGCTGGAAGAGCGGGCAACTCCCGATTGCGGGAAGCTGCATTCAACAGATCGAGAGCGTACCGGGTGACTGCCACCGGGCGATAGCCGCGCAAATTGGCATTCACGGACGCGAAGGCCGCGAACCCGTCAGTCAAGTCGGCATACATCGCCGAACTGAACGCGACCATACCGCCTGTGTGGCGTACGAGCATGCGGTTGCTGCCATCGTTGATCCAGAGTCCATAACCATAGCTCGCATCTTCCCCGCGAAATGCTGCTTTGACAACGGGTTTGACCAATAACTGAAAACTCTTTTCCGAGATCACTCGGCCCCGAGGGCCCGCTCCACGATTCAGCAGCAATTGCAGATACGCAACCATGTCGCCGGCAGTTGCCGCCACGCTGCCTGCGGCTTCGGGGACTTCCAACCAGGGCGCCTCAGCGAGCTTACCTCTAAGCGGGAAAGGTCGATCTTCGTGGAGAGGACCATAGCCAATGGCCAGTCTCTCCTTGATCGCGTTAGTAATGACCGGCGCACTGGCAGTCATTCCCAGCGGTTCGAGAACGCGCTTGTGCAACACTTCCGGGAAGGAGCGTCTGTCGATGGCTTCCAGTAAAAAACCGAGGAGCACGTATCCGATGTTGGAATAAAGAAAGCGTGATCCGGGCTCCGAGCCGGTCCTTAGGGTGGTTGTGGCAACGCGCATAAGCAGTGGCACAGCGGAAAGGCCGGCTGTGTGGGTCAGGAGATGATGCGTGGAAAACGGCGCGTATTTGGATTCGACCTTCAGCCAGGGCAGGTATTCAATGACGGGTCTATGCAGATCGATCTTTCCCTCATCTGCCAGGCTCAAGATCGCTATAGCCACGAACGATTTAGAGATCGATCCAATCTCAAACAAGGTCTGCGGGCCAACCTTTACTCCGGCTTTTAGATCCGCAAAACCGTACTGCGAGGTGCGTAGCAGCCCATTGCGATTTGCTAGAGCGACTGTCATGCCCGGCGCCCCGGTTTCGTGCATGTGTTGAGCTATAAATGCGTCGAGACGTTTGTAGGCTGGTTGAAACCGCTCGGCGGTACGTTGAAAATTCGCGGAGGCAGCCAGGATTGGCCGCCCTCCGGGAAATTGACTGAAAACAACTAACCCTACTCCGGCGTTGAATCCATTCCTTAGCAGTGCGCGTCTCGAGATCACTGATGACAATTAGGTGGTCTCCTCTGAGATGAAAGATAGGGAATGATACGAATATTGTTACAGATGGTTTCCGCGGGCCGGTCTATCAAGTACTCAGCGCGCACGTCAGCCCCAAATTTGCCGACCAGCCCGCGATAGGGCTGGTCGTCCTCAGGTGCTTTCTAAAATCTTTAAGGGGCGCAAGACCGACGGCATCTCACCGTCTTCACGTTGCAGGTTTAGTCAAGAACGGTCAACTAAAGCGCCGCCCTCACGTAGGAGAACGGCGCATCGTTAATAAACTAAGGCGGCCTGAAGGAACAACGCCCGAGTTACCTCCTCCTGGGCTCGAGCACAATCTCACGAGCCAATCGCTCCCCCATCACCTCGCGAATTTCCAGACGCTCTCTGTAGCCTTGCCGCTGCTTCTCATCATCGCCTACAACCTTTTGAGCAAGGGCGTCTGCCTTTTCCTCATTTGCCTCCATCGCTGCCAGGCTCTTGTATTCTGTCATAAGCATAACGTTCCACTCACCTGGTGTGTGGCCCTCAACTGTGAGGACTTTGTAGGAAAGAATTATTCCTTCCTTCTTCGAGGCTTCCTGATTAGCCTTCCACGGGCCTGCGAGGTAATTCAGATAAGCCGTTTCCATTCCGGGTTTCATTCTAATGAACGCAATGTTCCAAACAGAACCGTTGTGGAACGGACGATTGACTTGAGCGAACACCGAAATGCTCACAATCAAAACAAGCAGTACTAACGAACCAATTAGCGTGCGTCGAAGTTTCATGCGGAGCTCCTTTTCCGTATCGGGGGTTAGAGTCGGGCGGGCTGTACGGGTCGCGCCGTCCCAACCATGTTTGCGGCAAACGGAAATTGCCGGCGGAATGTTGACGAAATACAGGGCTTAGTGTGACGGACTTTAGGAGAAAAATGATGGGCTGTCAATATTTCGAATCGCATTTCGAGTGGGTTTTTAGGTGAGGCAACGGGTATTTGCAACCGACGCTAGGCCGGCAAGCCCTTCCGCGCCACGTTTTCCATCACGTCACAGAACCGATCCAACTCGCCGAGGGTTGTGTACACGTTGGGCGTGATGCGAATCCCCTGGAACTCGTCGTGGATGATGGGCGTGGTAAAGATTCTATGCTTGTCGAACAGATAGCTGGCGATGGCCGAAGGGTCCGTCCCTTCAATGTGAATATTGGCTATGGCGCACGACTGGTTGTCGTCAAATGAAGTGTTGAAGCTCACCTTCGGGCGCAGGCGCGCTTCTTTGCGCTTTCCTCCCAACCCGTTGTGGAATAGCAAAGCTTCGCCAATGGCCAGCCGGGGAGCGGCGGAATGCGTGCCAATCTCTTCAAACTTGCGGATGTCCGAGGCTTGTTTCGATTCCGCTGCCATCAAAGGCCAGATCTTCGGTATCTTGTCGCGGTTGACGTAAAGCAGACCCGTACCCTTTGGCGCGAAAAGCCACTTGTGCAAGCTGGTGCCGAAGTAGTCGCACCCAAGGTCCTTTTGCTTGAAATCAAATTGCGCAAAGGAATGAGCGCCGTCGACAATCGTTTCGATTCCTTTGGCGCGCGCCATTGCACAGACAGCTTTCACGGGCGTGATCTGGCCTGTGATGTTAACCATGTGCGACACCAGGATCAGACGCGTGCGGCCGGTAATCCCCGCTGCAAACGCTGCGGTGATCTCGTTGAGATTCCTGGGTGGGATCGGAATTTTGACTAACTTCAAAATCAGACCTTCACGCTTTTCGCGCTGGCGCAACGTAGTCAACATGCGCGGGTAATCCTGCGTGGTAGTGAGAATTTCGTCGCCCGGTTTGAAGTCCATGCCCATCAGAAGAATTTCCAGCGACTCGGAAGCGTTTCGGGTGATGGCGATTTCTTCGCGATCGCACCCGAATAGTTCCGCCAGCCCGGTCCGGATCGTTTCCGATTGCGGCTCAAGGATTTGCCACATGGTGTAAGCCGTCGCATCCTCCTGTTGCCAGATGTAACGCACCAGCGCTTCAGTAACGATACGCGGGCTGGGCGATACGCCGCCGTTGTTCAAGTTGATGATCCCGCGAGTCACAGAAAAGGAATTTTGAATAACCGACCAGTAGTCTTCATTCATTGCCAACTGCTGCGGCGATACATGCGCGACGCTTTTAGTCGCTGCTTGGACCTCTCTCAGAAGAGACGCGACAGTCGATGAAGACAGGGCGGCAAGACCGGCGCTCTTTCCAGCCAGGGAGAGAAAGCGGCGGCGAGAGGGTTTGTGAGCAATCGGGTTCTTCATGATGGGCTTTCCCTTTCTCATTTTGATGATTCGACGAACGCACCATGGCCTGGGGGTTCCGCTTCGCTGCGCGCTTTGTCGACCATGCTGGCTTCAAACTCTGGATAAACTTCCGTAACGGCGACCATCGGGCGGCGAAGCCGTAGCGACGATCGCATTGCTGCCTTGGACGGATTCTACTTTGC
>JAIVJP010000347.1 GCA_020199975.1 Acidobacteriota bacterium | reverse complement strand
CTTCTTGTCGGTAAGCGGGCCTTTTCCCTGGGCCTTTATAAAAATGTCCTGCCCGAAGTTTCCTCTTACTAACTGTCTCCGTCACACCGTGGCTTTAGCCCGGTGTCAACGAAAGCTCCTTACCCCTGGAACCGCTTTAGCGGTTTTCCTTAATGCGTTATTCACCTGGAGCCAACTCCAAACCGTTCAAAACGGTTGGAAATCAGGGGCAAGCTCTAACACTGGCTAAAGCCGCGGTGTGAATGAGAGTCTCAAATTAAACTTTGAAATGAACGGTCCAGAGTGTCATCAATCCCACTCGTCTCGGTCGCGATAAGTTTTACTTCCCAAGTGCCGCTCGTACCTTCTTGACGACTACACCCGCCGTGGAATACCAAAGGCGACTGCCCTCGAAAACCTTCGATCCGTCAATGCCTACGCTCAGCTCACCGAGGCCGCCCTTTACGGTTTCCACTCTCAGATCAGGGTCCTGGGAAAGATCAGCAGCCACACGGGCGGCTATCAGGTTCTTTATGGGTCAAACCGGACAGTAACGAATAGTGATGTTCTTCATAGGTGTCCTTTCAATCAATGGGCGCGAGGGCAGGCATTCAATATCAATGTGCAACTTCGCTCATCAGCGCCAAGTGGTTGTTTTCCGAGTCGCGGAAGAAAGCCATCCACAGATCATACGCACCCATATTTGCGACAAATACAGGTGGTTCCTCAAATCGAACACCGCGGTCGGTAAGAGTTTGCGCGGCTTGCTGAATGTTGTCCACTTTGAAGTAGAGAATCGAGCTGGGATGATCAAACTCCGGCTTTTCGGGAAGCGAGAGCATTAGCCTGAGGCCATCGCAATCAAAAAAGGCCATCTTCGCTGGTACTGAGAAAAGATGTTTCATTCCCAGGCGGTCTCGATAGAAATCGACTCGTCGCTCGAGATCGTGTGCGTTCACGGCAATCTGTCCAATCGTGGACAGTCCAAAGTTATTTATTTCGGTCATCTGGTTCTCCCTGGTTTCAATGTTTATGGTCAAACGCAGTCATCTCGTCAACCGCTGCTGCTCGCCGACCCGATATGCTGCCCGAAGCCAACTCTGGACCTCGCCGTCCAAATCGGCTTCCGAGGAGATGCGGAATTGATGTCCGACGAACTTCCGCATGGTCGTAGTGTGATTCTAACATTGTGGACCGACTCTCAGTGCGGCGTCCAGACCCTCGCCTAAAAGCGTTCGAAGCATTCTGTTTGTAGTGCGTCGCGCTTTGCAAGAGTTAGCGTCTTAGCCTAGTGTTGTATTTCCCTGACAGGAAACTCCTGGAGACTCGGAATGAAATCGCGGCACGAGCTGCGACCCATGACCGTGGCAACGACGCCAGATATTCAAGAACCGCCGAGCGCCGCTCGCATCCTGCCGTTAGTCGCGATTGTGGGCCGGCCTAACGTGGGCAAATCCTCAATGTTTAACCGTCTCACGGGCGAGCGCAAGGCGATTGTGGGTGATGAGCCGGGAATCACACGCGATCGGATATACGGCGAGGTGGAGTGGTCAGGAAATCAGTTCGCTGTCGTCGATACAGGGGGAATTGTGCCCGATGACGATGCCGTGATCCCCGCAAATATCCTGAAGCAAGCGGGCTTGGCGATTGAAGAAGCCCGGGCACTCATCTGGGTCGTTGATGCCAGAAGCGGTACCACACCCCTGGATGAAGAGTTGGCGAAAGTGCTGCGACAAACAGGCAAACCCGTTCTAATCGTGGCGAACAAGGCTGATGCCGCGAAGCTGCAAACCGAAGCGGGGGAGTTTTATCGCTTTGGCTTTGAGGAAGTCTTTCCGGTGTCAGCGGAGCAGGGACTCGGAATTGGCGAGCTGCTCGATGCCGTGGTTCAACATCTGGAAGAGACGCGGGGAGAACACAATGGGAACGAGCCCACGTCTCAGTTTGGTATCAGCGATAACGATGCTGACTTGGCCTGGCCGCCAAAAGTAGGGCGGCGGGAATTGCGACTGGCGATTGTAGGGCGGCCGAACGTTGGCAAGTCGTCTCTACTGAATGGGCTCTTGGGAAAAGAGCGCGTCATTGTTTCCCCCATCGCGGGAACCACTCGCGACGCAATCGATACAGTTTTGACGACACCGGACCAGGTATTTCGAGTCATCGATACGGCTGGAATCCGACGCAAGGGCAAGACGGGTCAGGTGGCGGAAAAGCTCTCCGTCGTAATGGCGCGAAAGAGTCTGGAGCGGGCGGATGTCGCAATTGTGCTGATCGACGCCGAAGAAGGACCAACGGCGCTCGATGCTCATATCGCAGGCTACGCACACGATGCCGGCTGCTCGATCATTATCGCTGTCAACAAATGGGACGCCGTTGAGAACAAGGAAACAAATACCGCCATTGAGTTTGAGCGGAAGGTGCGCCACAGAATGAAGTTTCTTGACTGGGCGCCACTGGTTACGATCTCAGCGTTAACTGGACAGCGCGTCGACAAGATTCTCTCGCTCGCGATGCACGCGAATGAAGCCCGCAATCGTCGCATTCCGACTTCACAACTGAATGCCTTCTTTGAAGAGGCCATCGCGCAGCCTCGCGGCGGCGGTTCGCCTGCGCCAGTTCGAGGAGGTGTGTCCAGGCTTCACATACAGTACCTAACCCAAATTGCAGTGCGGCCCCCAACGTTTGTCGTTTTTACGGCTGGTGGAAAGCCAGGTCTTCACTTTTCCTATGAACGTCACGTGCAAAACAGGCTTCGTGAAGAGTTTGATTTCTTTGCCACCCCGCTTCGCATCTTCGAAAGACACAAAAAGCGTGGCAAGCGTTAGACAACTCTTGACCTCATGCTGAAGCAGACTAAGTCGCCAGTTAGTTTTGAAGTGATTGCGCAAGACGGCCAGGCGCGCGCGGGAATCCTGAGCACGCGTCGCGGGATCATAAAGACCCCGGTCTTCATGCCTGTCGGTACTGCAGGAACAGTCAAAGGGGTCCGGTTCGAGGAACTCGAGTCGAAGGACCTCGACGCTCGCATCATTCTAGGGAATACCTATCACCTGTGGTTGCGGCCGGGCGTGGAAACGATCAGCGCCTGCGAAGGCTTGCATCGTTTCATCGGGTGGGATCGGGCTCTGCTAACCGATTCCGGCGGATTTCAGGTTTGGAGTCTCGGCGCGTTAAGGAAGATTAGCGAAGAAGGCATTGAGTTTCGATCCCATGTGGATGGCAGCCTGCGATTTTTGTCGCCGGAAGTGTCAATGGAAGTTCAAGCCGCGCTGGGATCAGACATTGTCATGGTGTTTGACGAGTGTGCGCCGGGCAAGGCTACCCACGACGAGGCGCGAGCGAGCCTGGAATTAACGGCGCGTTGGGCGAAACGCTCGCGGGACAAGTTTGACCAGTTGCAGCGGGAAGGACCCGACATGGGTTCCATTGGACTCACCCATCCTGAAGATACTCGGGGGGGCACCGTTGCGCGCAGGATGCCCTTTCTCCCGGACGAGTTGACCGGCGCACAGGCGCTTTTTGGCATTGTTCAGGGGGCTGCCCACCGCGATCTCAGACGCGAAAGCCTGGAACGCACAGTGGAAATCGGTTTCGATGGTTACGCGATTGGCGGGCTCAGCGTTGGGGAAGAGAAGTCTGTCATGTGGGGCGTGGTTGACGAGGTCTCTCTGCGCATGCCACCTGACCGTCCACGTTACCTCATGGGAGTTGGGACTCCGGAAGACTTGATTGAAGCGGTGGCCCGAGGCATTGATATGTTTGACTGTGTGTTGCCCACACGAAATGGTCGCACGGGGCAGGCGTTTACCTCGCGGGGAAAGTTGAACGTAAAGAATGCGCAATGGAAAGAGGACCAGCGGCCTTTGGACGAATCCTGCCAATGCTCAGTGTGCCAAAGACACTCGCGCGCCTACCTCCGGCACCTTCATCAAACGGGAGAGATGCTGGCAGCTATCTTGCTGACCCATCACAATCTAGCCTTCTTCCTTGACACCATGCGACGCGTAAGGCAATCTATCCGGTCTGGCGATTTCCCAAAATTTCGACGAGAGTTCATAGAGCGTCTGAGCTCGTCTGGGCAGTGAAAACGCTCAGCAAGGGCTTGAACGAAACTGTGAGCCTTGTATATTTTGCAGGTAGATAGAGACGATCGCCCTAATCTCAATTCAGAAGACGGTTGAATGACAAACATTCTCATGTTCTTTCAAGGCGGCCTGGGAGCGCTCGGGGGCTTGCTGCCCATGCTGCTCATCATAGCGGTGTTCTACGTGCTGCTGATCAGACCGCAGCAGAAGCGGCAGCGGCAGCTGCAGGAAACGATATCCCAATTGAAGGTGGGCGATCGAATCGTGACGACCGGGGGAGTGATAGGAACCATCACCACTGTTCGCGATACTAGCTTCCTGATCCGAAGCGCTGACAAGTCTATTCTCGAAATTGCGAGGTCTGCCGTAGCAGGCATCGATGAGGAAGAGAAGAAGTAGTTCCCCTCCTTATTACTAATTCCTTCTCTAAGTGTCTTTGCAATGAAGAAAAAGAACCTCCTTCAACGTGGCATCATCATCGCCGTTGTAACGCTGTTAGGCATTTATATTGTCATCGGCCCACGCCGCAAGCCCCGAATTAGCGATTTTACCTGGTCTGGAATCAAGACCACCCTAGCTTCGAACATCCGTCTGGGCCTTGACCTAAAGGGCGGTTCTCACC
>JAIVJP010000279.1 GCA_020199975.1 Acidobacteriota bacterium | reverse complement strand
ATATATGCCACTCATACCGCGCAACTCAGACGCCATTAATTCTTCCATCTGCTGGAAAAACGCCGTCAGCTTTAAGTCGGCTACACTGGCACTCGAAGCTGGACATAAGCAGATTAGATAAGGCGTTGCAGAACGCTGGGTCGCTGACTTTAAGCCGAGCAGCAAGTCTCGTACATTACGTTCAATCTTTTCATAAGCGTTCGCAGGCGAGTCCTCCCCACTGTCTGCAAACTTTCCCCAGTCCTCAAATCGCACCAGAACTACATTGATCCCGTGCTGGTTGGTAGAAAGAAGACTTGCAGGGTCGAGCAGTTGCTGAAATACCTGGTTGTAAGGAGCGAATTCGATTTCGGATGAAATATCAAGCTCCTGCATCCAAAAGCTCAGAGACTCTTCAATTGGTTCCGCCGTGAAGGTAGCCGTGATCGCAATGGTTTGTTTTTGCATCGCCTGTTCTAACCATCGGGTCCCTACGGGAGGAAGCAGGAAACTTGCTATTGTTACAAGAACTTTAGAGGCGGCACACCAGCTTTTTGTGTTCTGCACTCCTAGTCCATTAAATTACCTTGTCCACTGCCAGCATCTAAGACGCCAATTATCTCCTTCCGCGGCAAGAGCAGCTACACAGCCATAACCAGGTGATAGCTCTCGCAGTGACCAACGAAAGGCTTCTTGATCGTCACCGCTAAAGCTAAGTAGAGCAGCAGGCTCTCCCGGGGCTAAAGAGACATCAAACTGATCCAAGGGAAGCGAAAGACCTTCTCCACGGGCCTTAATATAAGCTTCCTTGCGCGTCCAACAATTAAAAAATGCTTGTGACCACATACTTCCAGAGAAGGTGCGAAGCTCAGCGAGCTCTTGCTGGGAGAAGAATCGCTCGGCGACCTGCTGGTCACAATGAAGTGCTCGCGATCCTCCTGGAAGTGAAACCGCTCGGCCCGAGCCCGTTCATCTGCCGTTAGGGTTCGTCGCAGGCTTCGTACGCGTGACTCTTTGATGTTCAGAGCAGCACGCCAAACGTGGACCTCGTCGTTTCCCAAAGTAAGATTTTTTGGCGGAAACGACCAGGAAGTATCAGAAGTCAACGTGGGAGCTGACTCAAACTGGTCAGTTACCAATAGTTCTTTCATTAACCAGATTAACGAGAAACCTGCTAAATCAAAACTTATGAGATTGAAAAACCTGATCCACCAAAGCACACGAAACGACACGAAGCGAAACACGCGAAATTCGTGGTCTTTGTTTCGTGCTGTTTCGTGTGTGTTCGTGGATCATTTCTTTCTTGTGTTCCAATCTTGTGTGTTCTGTTAGGTGTAGCCCGACGAGAATCAGAGAGAGTCTACTCTGGCCCGCTTGCTGATGTTGCCCGTCCTCTTCGGAGGCAGGCCGTCAATTTTTCGGCGAGAATTTCCACATGAGGTTCTGCTCTCATCGTGCCGTGATCGCCTGGAACGACATGAACTTCCAATCCCTCAGCAGCTACCTCACCCCAACCCAGCCGAGTGTCATTGTGGGCTAGGACAGGAGCCTCGCTGGCCCAGAAGAGGGTGATCCGGCCGGGATAAATTTGCGGTACGTAGTCTCTTTCGGCCCGGACACAAGCGTTATGGATCTTTCCGATAGTAGGGCTCGGGAAGCCATCGAGATTTTCGATATCTGAATAAGATTTAGCGGCAGCCTTCCAGATTTTTCTGCTGATTCTCGTCTTGATACCTTTCATCCTCGTCAGAATGTATTTCTTAGTTTTGAGTCGCTTAAACTGATCCAAGTGGCGCTCAATTGTTTTCATGTAAGCGGCGACCTTGTCATGGCGAGGTTCGGGGTAAGGCATATATCTAGGATGACTTGGAAAGTCCGTATTAAACAGAGCCAGCAAGGCCACCTGCTCTCCTTGCTCTTGCAACTGCTGCGCCATCTCGAAGGCCACTATGCCTCCAAAGGAGACTCCGCCCAAGTAGTAAGGCCCCTCAGGTTGGACGGTGCGTATCTCCGTGATGTAATGCGCTGCCATCTCCTCAACCCGCGTGCGCGGCTCCTGTTCCCCAT
>JAIVJP010000346.1 GCA_020199975.1 Acidobacteriota bacterium | reverse complement strand
GCTTGAGGAAGGCAATCCCGCGCTGGGTTGGCTCCTTGGTTGTTCCCGCGGCGCGCGATAAGCGTAGCTCTGATCTATGCCTTCAATGGTAAATCCACGTTTTTCTGCCAGCGTGACGACGTAGGTCTGAATCGTATCGTCGATTCCCTGGCTGTAGTTTCCGCGTCTGAACTGCGGTACCAAGCGTTCTCGCTGGATTTGTCCGACTAAACCATCATTCAGATCTCCCTCGAGGTGACGGCTAACTTGCGTAAAGTATTTTCGGTCATTGACAGCCACCACCAACAGGAAACCGTTCTTCTCACCTTCCTTTGATCCGATCCCCCAGCCTCGGGCAATGTCCAACGAGTACTCGAAGATGTCGCGGTCGCCAGTTGTGGGCACGGTTACGACTGCAAACTCGATATCGGCTCGCTGCTTAAGATTTCTATAGATCGCTTCCAGACGCCTTCGAGTATCAGGATCTATGACGTTGGCGTAGTCAACGACTGGAGTGAATGGTTCAGGAAGGGGGATGGGCGATCTGGTCGTAGATTGAGCGTGGACGTTAGGACCAGGCAACCAAACCAGAGTCGCGACAGCGATGGCCAGAAAAGCAAAGCGGAATTCTAGAATCAACCCTGGTCTGAAAACCATGTCTACCTAACCAAGTCGAACAGCCGTAAGTCCGTCCAGTAGTCCAATCAATTTATGTAAGAGATAGAACAGCGCCACGCCCACAAAAACGACGATCGACACCGTGGGGTTTCGTTCTTCGTTATGATTCACCTCAGGAATCAAGTCGCTGGCGGCAACGTAGAGGGTTACGCCGGCGGAGAAGGGCAGGGCATAAGCAACTGCCGACTGAAGCTTCACTTGAAGCAGCGCGACTCCAACTACACCCGCGAGGGTGGCCGCGCCGATCGCCGCAGTAGCCAGTAGGGCCTTCTTCTGAGACCGTCCTGATGCCAACATGATTGAGGCCACGGTGAACCCTTCGGGCATCTTGTGCAAGAGAATCGCGATAAAAACTAGCAGTCCCACTCTAAAGTTAACTAGGAAAGCCGCCGCGATCGAGACCCCGTCGAAAAACGTGTGAATCCAGAGTCCACCGACTGCCGTGTAAGCGGCCGAGGGTCGCATGAACGACTCCGGATGTGTCTCAGCACCAAAGTGAAAGTGCGGAGCAATCGTGTGTTCGAAGAGTTGAATGACCAGATAACCCGCGAGTAGGAGCGTCATGGCGCCAACCACAGCCTCCGCGGCGTTTTCGCCAGAACGGCCGTCCGTCCAGAGGCTGACAGTCTCGGGAAGGATCTCGATGAAGATGGCGGCGAGCATGAAACCGGCGCCGAGCGCAACAAGATACTTCAGAAAGCGCTCCCCAAATCGGTGACCACCGGCTTTGATTAGTACCAGACCGCCAACTAAGTTTGCTGCCGCGGCAATCATGCCGAAGAGGAGAAGTTCGGGCAGTCGTCCCAGGATTGACTCCATCCAGATGCTACTCAGTCAAGAATTGTTGGACCTTAACACGGGCGGGCCAATATACATCAAGGCTTGGGACCTGCCTATGAGGTTGGTGGGAATAGGTCGGCATCAGACGGCAGACGGCAGACGGCAGGAAGGAAGGAAGCACGTTTAAATGCCTGGGAATCGGCTTTTGCTTCCTGCCTCTTGCTTTCCTGCCGTCTGCCGTCTGCCTCCTACCCCCGGGCGGTAGACAACAGGCGAACAGGAACTTTGTCGACCGCAGACCATGAAGTAGAAAAACTTAAGTATT
Source organism: Acidobacteriota bacterium (assembly GCA_020199975.1). GTDB lineage: Bacteria > Acidobacteriota > Blastocatellia > Pyrinomonadales > Pyrinomonadaceae > PSRF01. The sequence goes on along the minus strand of JAIVJP010000346.1, from coordinate 7,635 downwards.
TCCGAGGTTCACTATTGACACGTCAAATAGAGGGGGCGTAGTATGCGACCCGGGTGGTCGAAAGTGGTCGGAAGTGGGTCCAACCTCGCTACGACCGATCATTAGCAACTTTTCCTAACGGCCACCCACAAATCTCTTGACCGTTCGACGTTATGCTGCGGGGAAACTACACGGCCCGAATAGACCCGAAGGGTCGGCTAAAGGTGCCGACGCCATTCCGTCGCCTAATAATAGAGGAGAAACATGGGGGCGAATTCTATATCACGAGTCTTACGGGCGACAACGTTCGCATATACCCATTGAAGGAATGGGAATCCATTGAGCAACGCCTTTCGCTCTTACCAACGATGGATCCGGCACGACGCAAGTTTCTTGACAGGACGAACTACTACGGCCAACAGGCGACCCTCGACGCACAAGGCCGATTACTGATCCATCCGCTGCTACGTAAAAGTGCCGAGGTCATTGGTGACGTAGCAGTCCTGGGATACCTGACCTATCTCGAGGTTTGGGAGCTTGATAGATTTAAGTTACGCATGCTTTCAGACCCTTATACGGAAGAAGACGAAGCAGCGATTGCGAGATTGGGAATCTAGACGTAAATCGTAAATGGTAAATCGTAAATGGAAAAAACTCGCTATTCACGATTCACGATTAACGATTCACGCGCAGATAGTTCTTTGAACAAGATCACGGGGCGGTGGTGATGGCTGCGCCTTTGGGGGGCAAAGGCGCGCCCCATCGCTCCGTGCTGCCAGAAGAGACCATGCAATTCCTTGCTCCTGATCGGGGAGGTCTCTTCGTCGATTGCACAGTAGGACTAGGCGGTCATACCGAAGCGATTCTGGAAAGCTCCACTGAGGCTCGCGTAATCGGGATCGACCTCGACAAGGAGGCGCTCAACTATGCGAGTAAACGCCTGGCGCGGTTTGGAAACCGATTTCGTCCTGTCCAGGCGAACTTCCGGGAGATTACCGCGATCGTGGGTGAGGCCGGAGAGAAGCAAGTGCAGGGAGTGCTGGCTGATCTCGGCGTTTCATCAGTGCAATTTGATTCCGCCACGAGAGGGTTTAGTTTTCGCTACGACGCTCCGCTGGATATGCGCATGAATCCAGCGAGCGGGGCAGAGACTGCCGCCGAGTTGCTGCGGCACCAGTCGGAAGCAGAGATAGCCAGGATTCTTTTTGAGTATGGCGAAGAGCGACGCTCACGCCGCATTGCCAAATGGATCGTTGAAAGTCGCGAACGAGGGGAGCCGATTCAAACAACCAAAGCCCTGGCGGAGCTCGTGCAACGCGCAGCCGGCTATAGCAAGACCAGATCTATTCATCCGGCAACGCGAACCTTCCAGGCTTTGCGCATAGCAGTCAATCGCGAGCTCGCAGGGTTGGATCAATTCGTTGCCGCAGCGATAGATCTTTTACAACCGGACGGCCGATTCGTAGCGATTAGTTTCCATTCGCTCGAGGATCGAATTATCAAGCAGGAACTTCGCCGGCTCTCCGGCCACTGCCAGTGCCCGTCACGAGTTCCTGTTTGCTCCTGTGGCGCCCGGCGGGCAGTTGAAATCCTAACAAGGCGTCCGGTTGTTCCTGATGAACTCGAGGTAGAGCAGAATCCGCGTGCGCGTAGTGCAAAGTTGCGGGCTTGCCGGAAACTCTCTTTAACAGGACGAGTGTCCCAGGAGTTCTCACACTCGTCCGATAATGCCTAGCCCCGGAAAGCTGGAGCCTACGAATGCAAAGCCTTCCTTCAAAACAGCGAAACACTGGTGTCCGTCGCGAACGTGACTTTCGCGCGCTCTCCCGTCTGGTAATGTTGCTTTGTTGCGGCCTCGTGTTGGCCGTTGGTTTTGTATTCGCGGCGCGGCAGCATTTCGCGGCGGTTCAATTCGGGTACGAGAGCGAGAGTCTGCGCAATGAACGGCAACAGCTACTGGCAGAGCAACAGCGATTACTGCTCGAGAAGGAACAAGTATCCGCCCCGGCTCGGTTGGAATCTGCGGCACGTCAACTAGGCCTGAAGCCGCTGAAGGTCGGACAGGTTGGAACTCAGAGGGCGAACGAACAGAGACGGCTTCCCCTGGCCACGGCCCTTATTAATCCTGCCGCTACGTTCAAACGTTAGCAGTTGCTTGAAACTACGCCACCCTGAGCGACGTCGTCAAGGTTGGTGCTGTTCCCTGGCGGTATTGTTAGAAGGGATCCATGTCGGCGATGTTGGCACGCCTTTCCGCTGAATCGAACACTCGACCTGACGCTTCAATACGCCGCGCGCTTTTTGTCGCGGCGTTTATTGCCAGTTGGATGCTGGCGATTAGTGTCCGTCTGATCTACCTGCAGATCTCCGACCACGACAGATTGCTCGGGCGCGCTCAACGGCAGCAGCAATTTGTCGTGGAGACGCCCCCCGAACGTGGACAACTACTTGACCGGCACGATCGTGAGCTTGCACGAAGCATTCAAACCGCATCCATCTTCGTCGATCCAGCAGAACTTGAAACGCCCGGCGACATCGCTTGTGTTGCAAGTCGACTGACCTCAGTACTCAAGCTAGACGAAAAGAGTTTGGTCGGTCAGCTTGCGCAGGCGAAGGATGGTGGTCGCAGATTCCTATGGTTGGCGCGGCGGTTGTCTGACGATCAAGCAGGAAAGATCCAAGGTTTTGGCTTGCCTGGTGTTCACTTCCGCACGGAGCCGAAGCGTTTCTACCCCAACGGTTCACTGGCGGCACATGTCCTGGGCTTTGTCGGGCTTGATGGTGCGGGACTAGGTGGAGTGGAACAAGTTTATAACGAAAAGATTAGCGGTGAAGCGGGAAAACTCTTCGTCGAGAAGGATTCAAGTGGGAATGTTTATGAAAGTTTCGAGCTTCCCTCAAAGCCCGGGCAAGCGATTGTTCTCACGATTGACGTCGGAGCTGTCTGGCCAGAAGCACGATCCAACTGGGCACTGCAGAATATCTACGAGCCGGGATCCACTTTCAAAATCGTCTCTTTTTCTGCGGCCATCGAAAAGGGTCTGGTCAAGCCTGAGGATCGCATCGACTGCCAGATGGGCGCGATTACCATTGCCGGGAGAACAATTCGCGATCATAGGTCCTTTGGCACTTTGACAGTCGCCGATGCACTTGCCAAGTCGAGCAATGTAGCAGCCATCAAACTTGGACTGCGTGTGGGCGACGCTACCATGCATGAATTCATCACTCGTTTTGGCTTTGGTTCGCGCACCGGTATTGAGCTCCCGGGCGAGACACCGGGCTTGCTGCGGCCCGTGACGCGCTGGCAGGCGTCGTCGATTGGATCCATTGCTATCGGTCAGGAGATTGGCGTAACTCCGCTTCAGATGGCTGCTGCGTTCGGTGTCCTGGCAAACGACGGTGTGCGGGTGGCTCCTCATCTGGTCCGCGAAATTCGAACATCCTCAGGAACTAGCGAATATCGTTCAAATCCGGAACAGCGACGCGTGGTCACTCCGGAAACAGCGCGCGCTTTGCGCATGATGCTCGAGCAAGTAACCGTGAATGGGACCGCCAAACTGGCCCAACTGGACGGTTACAGCGCGGCTGGCAAGACTGGCACAGCGCAGAAGATAGACCCGAAGACGAAGACATATTCGACAACAAAGCATATTGCATCGTTTGTTGGTTTCGCTCCGGTGGAAAACCCCGCGGTCGTGATCATCGTTGTGATTGACGAACCGGCCGGCGCCTATCACGGTGGCGACGTGGCTGCGCCGGTCTTCCGTGAAATAGCCGAACAGATTTTGCCGGACCTGGGGGTCGCTCCCGATACGAAGCTCGACTTAGAGTCGGATCATCTGGCCCAGTCAGCGCCCGCAGTGCAGAGTCCCGAGGCAGCCAAAGCTCAGGAAGAGCGAACTCGAGTGGAAGACGCTCGCAAGGCCACTATCCCTTCCGTCGCTCGTCGCGACGGAAGGGGCGGAGAGATCATTTATGCGGTGGCCGGCAGCAAGGGAGTCTTGATGCCGGATTTGCGCGGCCGAAGTGTTCGGGACGTAGCGCGCGCATGCGCGCAGCTGGGACTGCAAGTGGAGGCTCGGGGTGATGGCGCCGTGGTACGCCAGAGTCCGGCGCCGGGCACAGAGATCGGATCCGTCCAGGTAGTCTCTGTTGACTTCGCCAGGGCCAACTGAATCTGCTCGTACCGATTAAGGTTGCGAGATCATGAGGATGTCCTTAACAAATCTGAACTTCAGGGAGCCAAAGATGATCCCCCATCGCAGCTTGAGCAGAGACAGTTCTGAAAATGGAGTAAGCTCTAGAGTGGAAGCCTGTAGGAAGCGATTGCGTATGATTCGTGCCGATCAAAAAGGTCGGATCGAAACGGTTGAGCCGGTGGCCGGAATTTCAGTTGCTTGCAAAGTTGAGGCTTGCACCGAGATGTCGCGAAGTCCGGGTGTCGTCGAGGCAAGAGCGGAAAGCTTGGACGAGGCTGGAATAACGTGAATGTCCGAGAAGCGTCGATACTGATGGGCGCTGCTGCCGAACAGGTAAGCGCCGAGTTGTTTGACAAAGAAATTGCAGACTTTTCGATCGATTCGCGGTCGGTTAACGCGGGTGAACTCTTCTTTGCGTTATCGCAGGAAGATTACGCCCGCGCCGGCTTCAATGGGGCTTTCGCTGATGCACATGAATTCATTTCAGATGCTCTGCACCGCGGCGCCATCGCTGCCGTCGCTCGTGCCGACCGGGTTCGTGGCGATGAGCGTCTCCGGGCACTGGCAGACCGGCTGCTATTAGTGGACGATGCAATTGTGGCGTTGCAGACGCTGGCTCGCCGGGTCTATGAAGCCTGGGGCAAGACTGTCGTGGGGATCACCGGGAGCGCGGGGAAAACAACGGCGAAAGAATTGACATCGTATGTTCTCGGCAGTACGGGACTGCGCATTTTGAAGAGCGAGCGAAATTATAACAACGGCCTGGGCCTTCCGCTCTCGGTGTTACAAATGGTGCGTCACGGCAGATCGCCGGAGCAATTCGATGTAGCAGTGCTGGAGATGGGGATGTCTTCACCGACGCACGAAATCCGACGGCTGTGTGAGATTACTCCACCCGACATCGGGGTGGAGTTGATTGTAGCCCCGGTTCACCTTAAATACCTGGGAAGCATCGAGAATATCGCGGCCGCAAAGTCCGAGCTGATTGAGGGTCTCAAGCCTGGTGGAACTGCTGTTTTGAATGCTGACGATGAGTGGGTGATCAGAATGCGCGACAAGCACCGTGGCCCCATGATTAGGTTTGGCATCGACCACGAATCAGAGGTCACCGCCACCGAGATCGAGACCGAGCATCTTGGTCAGGTAAAGTTTCGGCTCAAGACACCTCTGGGTGAAGCGTCGGCCGTATTGCCAATGAGCGGCCGTCACAACTTGATGAACGCGCTCGCTGCTGCTGCGGTGGCGACATGCCTGCAGATTCCAGCGCACCCGATCGCGGACGCTTTGCGCCAGGTGAAGCCGCCGCGCATGCGCGGCGAAACGATCAACTTCGCCGCCGGATTTACTGTTGTTGACGATTCCTACAACTCGAATCCACGTTCCTTGATTAGCATGGTTAGGACCATCGCCGAAGCGGGGGAGGCCAGGAAGCGGCGCATTGTAGTAGCGGGTGAGATGTTGGAGCTTGGACCTGACGAAGCGCGGCTGCATTGGGAAGCCGGACGTGAGATTGCGCACACCGGCGTAGATCTCCTGTGGGGGATTCGCGGTCTTGCCGCAGAAATAATCGCCGGGGCAAGAGCAGCGGGCTTAACGGCAACTGGGTATTTCGATAGCTCTCAGGAGGCCGCGGCCGCTCTGTTGGACGAAGTGAAGGAAGGGGATCTGATCTTAATCAAAGGTTCCCGAGGAGTAGCTACTGACAAAATCGTAAGCGCGCTTCGCCGACGGTTCGAACTAGCGGACGTCCGGGAAAGCGTCTGAATCACTGAAATGTGGCTTTGTTTACGCCTTGAAGACAAGCGATTCCTGAACCGCGGATAAACGCCGAAGATGATTTATTACTTCTTATACGAACTGCTCTACAACCATTTCAAGGAGAAGGATTGGTTTCTGATCAAGGCGCTCAACGTTTTTCAGTATGTCACTTTTCGCACCGCCTACGCCACGATCACGGCCCTGCTGCTTTCCCTCTTGTTTGGCGGCAACTCTGCTCTGGGCACGCCTAACAAACATCTATATCTGGACGATCATAATCGCTACTCTCCTGTTCGCGGCGATCGGCTTTCTTGATGATTATGCGAAGATGGCCAAACAGCGCAGCTTGGGTCTCACCGGCAGACAGAAGTTGCTGGCCCAACTCCTGATTTCCTTTGGTGTCTGGATCGTTCTTTTCGCTTCCACCAAGTATTTAGCCAGCGACTATTCATGGAATGTCAGCATTCCCTTCCTGAAAACTACATCGGAGCCGTTCGGGATCAGCTACATCGGTCCTTATCTCTACCTGGGATTGATTGTCATCGTGTTGTTGGGCTGGTCCAATGCCGTCAACCTGACAGATGGCCTCGACGGACTGGCGATTAGCGTGACCTTCATTGCCATGGCCGCTTTGACTGGCTTCACATACCTGAGCAGCGATGCGCGCTGGGCAAGATACCTGGAACTAACCCACCGGCCTGAGGCGGCGGAGTTGACTGTGTTTTGTGGCGCGATGGCCGGCGCCAGCCTTGGTTTCCTTTGGTACAACGCGCCACCTGCGGAAATCTTCATGGGAGACGTGGGGAGTCTGGCCATCGGCGGAGCGGTTGGAACCGTCAGTATCCTGACGAAACAGGAATTCATGCTGGTCATGGTGGGCGGCGTTTTTGTCCTCGAAGCTTTGTCGGTGATGCTCCAGGTGAGTGTTTTCAAAATGACTAAGAGAACCACCGGCACCGGCAGGCGACTTTTTAAGATGACCCCACTGCACCATCATTTCGAGATGCAGGACTGGAACGAATCGAAAATCGTCTTTCGATTTTTGATCCTGGCAATACTCTTTGCGCTCTTAAGTCTCTCGACGTTGAAGCTGAGATAACAACAGATTGCCAATTGCCAATTGCCAATTGCCGATTTTGTGATTGGTGAGCGGCATATTGATTCCTCAGGGCGGTAAAGGATTGCTGAAAATCGCAAATTGGCAATCGGCAATCGGCAATCGGCAATTCGGTCCATTGAGGTTGCTTGGAACTGGCGGGAAAGAAAGTCTTAGTGATAGGCGCAGCGCGCAGCGGAATTGCCTGCGCGAGGTTTTTGGCCGCGCGCGGCGCGACCGTCGCCCTAAACGATGAGAAGCCAATAGAAAAGTGGAGCGCGGAAGCAGTCGCCCTCAAAGCTGAGGGAGTACTTTGTCTTCCCGGCGAGGCGCCGAGCCGGCTGCTCGACAATATCGACCTCGTAGTGGTTAGCCCCGGTGTGCCGGTCAAAAGCATTCCGGTCAGGTACGCGGAGCGAGCGGGCGCTGAAATCATCGGTGAAGTGGAGCTGGCTTCGCGGTTTTTGAAGGGCCGCATGGTGGCCATCACCGGGACCAACGGCAAGACCACCACCACGGCGTTGATTGGTGAGTTGCTGAAAGATGCGGGATTGCCGGTGCAGGTGGGAGGAAACATCGGCACGCCCCTGATAACGCTGGTAG
>JAIVJP010000052.1:8687-10284 GCA_020199975.1 Acidobacteriota bacterium | reverse complement strand
CGATCGGAATGCTTCGAGCCGTCGGGCAGCGGAGCGCAAGTGCATGGGTCCGCCGATGAAGGCGATCTGCTCATGACCGAGCGATACGACGTGGCGGATTACCTGTTCGATGCCGGTCCCGTAATCCACCCGCAGGTTACTCATGTGCGCCCCCAATTCGCCAGAATCAAGAAAGACCACGGGCACTTCTTTTCGCGCGAGTTCGCCGATGAGCGCGGGGTCCAGTTCGGATGTCATGAGCGCGACACCGGCCACCTTGCGCTCGATCAACCGCTTGACATAGTGCGACGTGCGCTCGGGGTCGTAATTCGTGTTCGATAGCACGACGTCGTAGCCCTGCTCGAACGCCGCCGCCTCAATGCTCTTAACCAACTCGGGGAAGAATGGGTTGGCGATGTCCGAAATCAGTAGCCCTATGATATTACTGCGACCAGAAGCCAGGCTCCGTGCATGCGCGTTCGGGTAATAGCTGCAGCTCCCGACGGCTTCAAGCACGCGGGCTCGCACTTCGTCCGAGACGAACCTTGTTTTGTTAATGACGTGCGAGACAGTAGCGGTCGAGACTCCCGCGGCGCGCGCCACATCCCTTATGCTACTCATATTGTTCAGTCACGGGTCACTTCCTGCATGCCGTCACCCGGTTCGGTTATGAAAACCTTCGGGGCTATGCCCGTGCGTTCTTCGTACGCGGCAGAAATCGTCCGCGTAACCTCTGCAAGCGCGTCGCGATGAATAAGGCTGACCGTCGAGCCGCCGAAGCCTCCGCCTGTCATCCGCGAGCCAAGTACGCCTTCGCAGTCGTGCGCAATTTCGACCAGGGCGTCGAGTTCGGCAGAACTAACCTCGTAGTCGTCGCGCAAGGACTCGTGAGAACGGTTCATCAGCGAGCCGACCTCATCAAGGTCACTCAATCGGAGGCCGGCCGCAGCCCTGAGTGTGCGCTCGTTTTCGGTGATGACATGCCGGCACCGACGTCTGATTGGTTCTGGCAGGCGTCCGCCGTATTCCTCAAAGTCCCTCGAGGTTACGTCGCGCAGCTCACTAATACCCGGAAGCGCCTCCTGCAAAAGCTCCACGCCGCGCTCACACTCGGCGCGCCGCACGTTATATTCAGAAGATGCGAGTTCATGCCTCACCATCGAGTCGCAAACGACGACGCCAATGTTTTTAGTGTCGAGTGGAACGGGAGTCGCTTCAAGTGTGCGGCAGTCTATCAGAAGCGCGTGCCCTCTGCGTCCCAGTACGGAAACAAGCTGATCCATGATGCCGCACATCGTCCCTACGTAGGTATGCTCAGCCTGTTGACCAGCCAGCGCGAGCTGTACCGGGTCAACCTCCTCGCCGGCTACGCGGGTGAGCGCCAACCCCGATGCCACTTCCAGCGCAGCTGAGGACGACAGCCCGGAACCAGGCAGCACGTCCGAACTGATCATCAGATCGGCCCCGACAACTCGCATCCCGCTGCTCAAAAGGACCTGCGCCACGCCTTCGACGTAGTCGAGCCAGATGCCGCGTCGGGGTGTCCCGGGATTTTGAAGATCGAATTCCGCCGCTTCATTCATGTTTAAAGAGTAGACGCGCACCCTCTGGTCGTCGC
>JAIVJP010000052.1:0-8635 GCA_020199975.1 Acidobacteriota bacterium | reverse complement strand
CCACAAACGACCTCGGTGACTAACCACCCCAATCTGCGACGTGTCCTCTGCGAGCGAGTGGACTTTCGCGTCCACCCTTACCGCTGCTCGAAGATCTTCTTGAACTCTTCGGGAGCGGCCTTCGGCTTGCGGTCGTAGGTCATCAGGCCATTGATCTCCTGCTCCACATCTGTTAGCTGCGTATAGCAGAAACCCGCGAAGGCCTTGTTTGTCACGATGGCTTTAACTAAACCGTCGAGCCGACTGAGCATCGCTTCCTTCGACGGCTCGATCCCCGAGTATCCCCACTCGTTTTCTGCACGCCGCTCGCCCGCACGGTAAGCAATGCCGCCGAACTCCGTCAACGTTATGGGCGACCCGTTATACTTGTAACCGAGCGCCAGGACTTCTCGACCGTTGCGTGGAATCTGCGCGCGATCAGTCTCCAGGATTTTGTATTTAGCTGCTAATTCCTCACCCGTACGCGCGTAGTCGTGTATGGCAAAGATGTCTGTATCGTCAGTGTGCTCCCACCCGTCGTTGTCTATGACAAGGCGCGTAGGATCGAGAGATCGAGTGAGATAGTAAAGAGTCTTAACGTGCTCCTGTTGCTGCCGGTTCGTAAAGATGTCGAGCACTCCCCAACTCTCGTTGATTGGCACCCACACAATAATCGACGGGTGGTTGTAATCTCGCGTGACGATTTGTTGCCACTCGTCAGTGAAGCGCGAGACGTATTCATCCGAGTAGTCTTGCGCGTTTGCCATCTCACCCCAGACGAAATAGCCCAATTTGTCTGCCCAGTAGAGCCAGCGAGGATCCTCCGCCTTCTGGTGTTTGCGCGCGCCGTTGAAACCGAAAGCCTTCGACGTCTTAATGTCATACACCATGGCCTCGTCCGTGGGCGGCGTCAAAAGGCTTTCGGGCCAGTAGCCTTGATCGAGCACGAGACGCAAGTAAGCCGGGGAGTTATTCAGGTAAATCTGGCCGTTGTGAACGCTCACTTTGCGCTGCCCGAAGTAACTCTCGACTTTGTCCAACACTTGGCCGCTGGGCGCAATGAGCTCGACGGTCAGGTCGTAAAGCGTTGGCTCCCAGGGAGCCCACAGACGCTGCTCGTTTAACTTGTGGATCGCAACTGGCCGGTTGCTCATGCCGACCACTTCCGACTGAGCCTGAATGACCTCACGCAGCTTTACCGTAGTTCGCAGCTTCCAACCCGCTGCGGGCTTGCTAAGAATCGCCTCGATAGCCACTTGCGAGTTGTCAACGTCGGGCGTAACGCGGACTCGTTTCACGTGTAGAGGGTCGACTGACTCGATCCATACTGGCTGCCAGATACCGGTCGTGCGCGTATACCAGATGGATTCGGATTTCGGTTGCCAGTATTGTTTGCCGCGCGGAATCGTGCGGTCGGTCGAAGGGTCAAGAACGCGCACAACAATAGTTGCGTCATTGCCCTCTTTTAGAGAATCGGTAATGTCGACCGCGAACCCGACGTGTCCGCCGCGGTGCGCGCCTGCCTGTTCCCCGTTGACCCAAACCGTCGCTTCGTAATCAACCGCACCGAAGTGGAGCATCACGCGGCGATTGTTGCGGCGGAAGGAATTAGGAATCTGAACATTGCGGCGATACCAGACTACATCGTGGAAAGCGGTCTCACCGATGCCACTTAATCTGGTCTGGAAGGCGTACGGCACCTGAATCTTTCTCGCAAAAGGCTTCTTCATCGCCCCCGCGAACCAACGTTCAGCCAGTCCCCGGTTGGCGTCGTCAAATTCGAACTCCCAAGGGCCGTTTAGAGTTTGCCATTCGGCACGCACGAAGTCGGGGCGCGGATGTTCGGAACGCGGAACCAGGCTGCTTTGCGCTCGCACGTCCAGCGCACCGAGCCAGCAGATAGCCAGGAACAGTAGCCACGATCGGGGTCCCCAGGTGGGCAGCCCGCTTGAGGTGGTGGATCGCATTCGATTCTCTTTTCTCATTGTGCTCACTCGCCCTAACGCGCTCTGGGTGCTGCCTGCCTCCTCGTCGAAGGACTGGAAGACATCGTCCTTCGTTCCAATGGCTGCTTGACTACCCCGTAGCCAAGGACTGGACATACCCGTTTCTTTTACTTCGCCGTTGTCACGCGCAAAGAGTCCCAATTATTTTCCGAGCTGCCGAAGCCGTAGAGCATCACGCGGAAAGTGTGCGGCATGTTCTTGATTGTCTTCTGCAGACCGATCTGAGCGTCTTGCGGCGGGCTGTCTGGACCATTCAGGACGAACAGAAAACTGTCCTGGCGCCGGACCACGGCGAGTACCGGGTTCTTGATCTTCGTCCCGAGCTTGCGGTTGTCGAGTCGCTCGCCTCGGCCGTCAATAACAGACCACGCCTCGAAGGTTCCTTCACTCGTCAGAATCCACTCAATGCGGTTGCGTCCCGAACCATCAAACATGATTGCGATCGTGGCGAAACAACGAGACACGCAAAGAGGGCGACCAAATTGGGTTTCCAAAAATTTCTCGGCATCGAAAACTCCATTCAGAAACGGACGTTAGCAAGACGGCGCATGATTTCGCGCGGCTCGTTACGCGACTGCTCGCGCCGCTCCTCGTTCAGACGCTTGAACGTGGCTAGCGTGGTTTGCGCCTCTGCCGTGCGCTTTAGTCGTGTAAGCGCGCGCCCCAGATGGTAGTGAGCCTCGGCAATGTTCGGGTCTAGATCAATCGCGCCCTTCAGCTGAGAGACGGCCTCTTCAAATCTCCCGCTTCGCATTAGAAGTTTGCCGAGCGACACGCGCGCGGGGGCGAACGACGGATCAAGCGCAACGGCCGAACTCAAGTGCTTCTCGGCGCGAACCTCGTCCGCCGGAAACTGCTTAACGAGGGCCTCGGCGGCAAGGTAGTGCGCGGCGAAAAGGCGTTCATCAATGGCGAGCGCGCGCTCATAGAGCGCGACGGCATCCGCGTAACGACCCTGCTGGTCGTGCGTCATGCCTAAGTAAGCAAAGGCGGGCGCAAATTTCGGGTCGAGCTCTTGTGAGCGCCGAAAAGCTGCAGCCGCTTCTTCGGTCTTGTTGAGCGCCGTCTGGCCGACTCCAAGTGCAAACCATAGGCGCGACGAATTGGGAAAATCCTTGAGCGACTCTTCCAGGCGGATAACGGCGGCGGCCGGCGCTTTCGTGTCCGTGAGAAGCATGCCATAGCGGAAGCGGTAGGCCTCATTCTTCGGATCGCGCTCAATGGCCAGGCGCATCGCCGGAATAGCGTTCTCAACTCGCCCACTCCGTTCGTAAACTTCGGCCAGTGCCGCGTAAACTGCTGCGCTCTCGACTCCTCTCGCGACAGCTCTTTCGAGCGCGCGTCCGGCGGACGAGACGTCCTGGCTGGCCATGTAGGCGCGTGCCAGCAGCAGAACGTATTCGGTCTTCGACAGCTCTGCGGAGTGCGCAGCGCTTAACTCCTCAACCGACTCGCGCGTCAGACCTGCTTCGAGGAGCGCCGCGCCGAGTTCGGCGCGCGCTGCCGGAGAGTTGATGTTACTGGCTGATCCCTGGAGGCCCTTCGCATAGTCTCGAAAGTAGCGCGCGGCAGCGACGCGGTCGTTCTGACGCAGCGCAACGACCACCAGTGCGCGCGCGATTTCGGAGTCGGCCGCAAGCTCGTGCGCCCGCTCGAACAACTCGCGCGCCGAGACAAGCGATTCAGGCGTGCCGCCTGCAAAACGTATTTGCGCGAGGTTGACGAGCGCGCTCGGCTGATTCTTGTTGATCTTCAGTGAGGCCTGGAACTGCGCAGACGCCTTCTCAAACTGTCCCATCCGCATAAGCACGGCACCGTAATTGTTGAGCGCAGCTGAGGAGGATGGTGCTGACTTGGCAGCGGCGGCGAAATGGCGCTCGGCCTCCGTGAGATCATTAGCCCGGTCGGCGATCACGGCGAGCGTTGCCGCTTCATCCCGCGCCGCCCGCATGGCTCCCAGCCGGGCCTAAAAGATGAATCTTAGACCGAATTGGACGTTCCGCGGGGCGTACACCTCGTTGCTGTTAACCACCCCTGACCTTCCGAACCCGCCGCTACGCAAGTCGTTGTCGGGGCCGAAATAGCGATGACGGTTGAAAAGGTTAAAGAACTCTGCCCGCAGCTCAATGGTAGTCGTCTCCGTCAGGCGTGTCTTCTTCATCACGCTGAAGTTCTCGCTGAAGAATCGCAGTGAGCGGGCGTAATCCAGGACCGGTGGCGCATTGCCGAAGAAGCGCGTCGGCTGGGCATAGTAAGCACGGTAGGCCGGATCTGTGACATCCGACGTGGGCGGAACCTGGAAGTTTGGAGGCGTAGCGAAGGCCGCCCTGTTGACGAGTTGGAAGCCGATGCCGGTCTCCGGATCGCCGGTGAAAATTGGCTGGCCAGTCAAGTTCGGCCTCAACGCTCCTTCGAAACCGACGAGCCCGAGAAAACCAGAGCGCCCAGGCTCTGTGTCCCTTACGACGAGGGGCAAACCGGACTGATAGCGGTGGATGCCGGAAATCTGCCAACCGCCAAACAATCTATCCGTGCCACTGCCATTTAAGAAGCGCCTACCCTTGCCGAAAGGCAGCTCGAAGATATAGTTGAAAACAAAGACGTGATACGGGTTGTTCGGCGATACAGTTCGCACTTGCCTGCGATCGTATGGGTTCTGCAAGACCTCCCCGATTGGCGAGCCACCGAACAGATCTTCCGATGCATCGGTAATCAATTTCGAGAACGTATAGGACGCGCCGAACTGAATTCCCTGCGCGAAGCGCCGGTCCAGTTTCGCCTGCACGGCGTTGTACCAACTCTGCCCATTGCTTTCGAGCTGACTGCGAACTCGACCGTACTGTGGGAACGGCCTCAGCGCCTGCGCGACTGAGCCGCTGAATCCGGCATACACGGCATTCGGGCTCGCCGGAAGCGGCGAGCCGACCGCTGCCGCATAAGTGCGTTCAGCCGCAGTCACGTCGGCGAGCTGCTTGTTGAGGAGTGGGAAGCCGAGCTTCAGAGCGTCGAGAGGTACGGCGTTCAGTCGCTCGAAGTTCGAGCGCAGGCGCGTACCTCTATGGCCGATGTAACCGATGGAAGCTGCGAACTTCCCGGGTAGCTCACGTTGGAGGTCGAGGCTGTACTGCACAGAACGGCCCGTGCGGTAGTCCTTATTGAAATAATCGACGGCGATACCCTGATTAACGAACTGGTCGTTCGGGTTAGCCACCGGCGCGAGCGGCCCCGAGGCTGGCAGATTGCGCAGGAAGTAACGCGCTTGAAGTGAGCCAAAGTCGGGGCGACGGCAACGGGGGCAGCCATCGAAAGGCGTAGCGGCGTTGCGGTAACCGAGCGATGCCTCAATCGTGTTGCCACCCTCAAAGCCGTAGAGGATCGGGGAATAATAGATGCCGATCCCACCACGTGCTACCGTCCGGTCGTTGAGCGAATAAGCGAAACCAAGTCGCGGGCCGAAATTGGAATAGTCGGGCCTGGCTAAACCTTCTTCCGCGGCCTGGACGCCGCCCTGACCGGCGGCGCCGACGAGCGCTCCGCTCCGGCCGACCGCAGGGTTAAGCACATCGGGATCGAATCCGCGTAGGCGGCCCTTCGACTCGGTGCGCGGGTAAGAGATCTCGTAGCGCGCGCCGATGTTTATTGTCAGTTGCGGCGTAAGCTTTATGTCGTCGGTGAAGAATACCGCTGGATAAAAGTAGCGCCAGCCGGGATCCACCGCCGTCACGGTCTGGAAAGAAAACTCTGTCGCGCCAGTAACGAGGCTAGCGATGGGCCAACCGCCATTGCTGTCGCGATCGGCGGCGGTCATGTCGTGGCGGAAGTTGAAGCTGCCGCCCGGGTCGATCTGCTGCGTGACATTGAACTGTTGGATGCGCGCGTCGCCGCCGAACTTCATCGTGTGTCGCCCGCGCACGTACGTTAGAGCGTCGGAAATCTGCACCGTGTTGTCATAGAGGTGATCCGTGAAAAAGGTCGAGCCCGCGTCGAGATACGAGCGCGGGTCAGTGCCCGTAATGAAATCGCCGTAATTTGGAAAGCCCAGGCGCGGAAGCGCTGCGTTGGCCGTGGCACCAGCCGGGATCCCAAAACTGCTCGGCTGAATGCCTTCGCCGAAATTCATGTTCGCCACGTCATACCGCGTGAAGCCGAGGTTCAGGTGGTTAAGTAGATTCGGCGAGAACGTGTAATCGTGCTGCACGCGGACGAAGTGCGACTTGAACTGCTGATTCCAGACGTCCTGCTGCGTTAACGGGGGCGTCAACCGCGTAAAAGCGGGCCTGCCGCCGAAGCCTTTCACACTACTTAGCTCGCGGAATGCGTAACTCACGCCAATTCGCTGCTTGTCGGAGAGTGCGACGTCGACTTTGCCAACATAGTTATTCATCGTCAGCGGCGACGAGCTTCGCGCCTCGAAGTTGCGGAAAACCCCAGCCCTGGTCGGCGCGGGAAATAGGTTTGCGAGTGCGACGCCGGCGGGATCGAGCACGGCACCACCGTTGTAAAGGTCGAGGCGGTTGCCGGGAATAGCTACGCGCGTGCCAGGCGGCTGCGTTGGGTCGTAAACCTGTCTCGGCCCTCCAAAGAAGTTGAGCACATAGGGGTCCGTCAGAAGCTCCGAGAAGTCGCCCGAGCGCATCCTGAGCGTCGGCACACTGACGAGAGTATTTTCCGAAGTAGCGTTTCGGAAGCCTTCGTAGTTGAAGAAGAAGAATGCTCGATTCTTGCCGCTCCAGTAGGCAGGTCCACCCTCGCCGAACCGCGGCAGGTAGATGGGGCCGCCGATGTTGCCCCCGAAGTCGTTCTGATGATCACGGGGGCGCGCCAGCCGCAACGCATTATTCAAATACGAATTGGCGTTAAAGGCGTCGTTCTTGTGAAGCTCGTAGACCTCGCCGTGAAACTCGTTGCCGCCCGACTTTAGTGTGAAGTTGACGATGCCGCCGGAGGAGCTGCCGAACTCGGCGGAGTAGCTGCTGGTTGAGATCGTGAACTCCTGGAAGGCATTCGGCCCGGGCGCGACTTCAGTGAAGAACGTGCCGTTTTGGGCGCGACGCGTGCTCGCCCCGTCGATCAGAATTTCGGCGCCGAGACCCTGCCCACCGTTAACGCGAAAGTTGGCTGCATTTGTGCCGTTACCAGTCGCTGACGTGACGCTGCTGTCGAGGAAGATGAAAGAAAGCGGTGAGCGGCCCGCTGTCTCGGCCCCAACGGCCAACGGCAGTTCCCTCACCTGTCGCTCGTTGACGTTTGTCTGCCGCACGGGCGAGTCGGTTTGAATGACCGGCGCCGCATCACTTGTCACCGTCACGACGTCTGTGATGGCGCCGACTTCCAGCGCGAAGTCGACCCGGCGCGTGACCTGCACCGCGACTTTCACATCTTCCGTGGTGGCGGATTTGAAACCTGCCGCCTCGACCATGATCTTGTAAGGCGCGGCTTTCAACTCAGCGATTGTGTACGTGCCCTCATCGGAAGTAGTGGCCTCGCGAGCCTCCCCCGTGTCAACGTTAGTCGCTGTAACCTTCGCATTCGTAACAACGGCGCCACCTGGGTCGGTTACAGTGCCCGTGATTGTGCCGCGGTCGCTCTGCCCGTAGGCTCGGTGCGCCAAGGCCAGAAAAAGCATTAGCAGCAATGACAGTGTGACGAACCTGTGAACCTTCATAACTCCTCCGGTGACTCGGCTGCGTCGGGAGAGGCGGGACCTCTGACGACTAAGCGTTCCTGAAAAAGTTTGGGACCCAGACGGTAGGACCGCCAAGGTGCCTTGCACGGCGGCTGGTGATTCGGTGGGGGATATCCTCACCAAACTTCTTCGCCATTTGAATCGCGCTAGTCTGAAATTATCTGCAATTAGATCGGAAAGCCGGAGAGCCCGGATAACCGTTTACGTAACCGGTTAACCAAGCTTTGGGGGCTGTATACCAGTGCGGCGGTACCCTTGTCAATACGTTTCCCTCTACCTTTCCCTCTTGCGGCTAATTAGTTTCGGCCCGAATGCTACCTGAAACACTTTGATTCTCGGAATGGGACCCTTGAAGGGCGCCCCTGTAGCGTGGGGTCTACTGTCCAAACTATTTCGGAGCCTGGGCCAGCCTCAGTCCGACCCTGTCCGGATGCTTCTGTTCGCTGCGCAGCCGGTCCGCGGTTCGCGTCATGGATGCGGCACGCTCCTTATCTCCGAGACGCAAATAGAGCAGCCCAAGCTGGTAGGCCGCCACGAGACTCTGAGGATCGAGTTCAATTGCACGCTCGAGTTCGGCGCGCGCGCCCTCATAGTCTTTCAGTTTCAGGTAGGCTACGCCCAGGCCGGCGCGCGATTCCGCGTGGTTGGGCTCAAGCTCCAGTGCGCGCTTAAACCACTCGACTGCCTTCGCCGCTTGTCCCTCGTTGTCTGCGATCTGAGCAAGATAGTAAGCCGCGTCGGCGGACGGAGAAAGCACAAGGCTGCGTTCGAACGAGACGCGCGCCGGCATGTAGCCTTTAGTGAAATAGAGCACGACGCCACGCACGAAGTGGCCGCGCGCGTCATTCGGCTTCGACGTAATATAACGGTCGAGCAACCGCAGTGCTTCCGCATCCTCGTTGTGATAGAAACGTGCGACCGCCAACGTGTATAAGTAAGACGGTTCGCGCGGATACTTCTGGCT
>JAIVJP010000051.1 GCA_020199975.1 Acidobacteriota bacterium | reverse complement strand
GTGGCGGGCCCACGGTACGGCATCGAGCCTCTTATCGGGCAGGGCTTCGCCGCAATGTACACACTTGGCATATTTCCCCATTTCTATTCGCTCCAGGGCCTCATCAATCAGATTCAATAATCGACGATCATTGTCAGACATGGATACCAGCAGTTCTTTAGTATACGCATTTGCTGCCATGTCTGCCGGATCTTGAGTTGCCTCCGCATCGCGCTCCCGGCTATAGAGTTCAGCCTGTTGAACCTGACCCACCAAACTTTCCCGGCGGCCAAGCAACCTGTCACGGAAAACCCTCATTTTTCTTTTTTCCATTATTTAATCAATCCTCCCTCGATAAAGGATCATCCGGTCCGATCGGGATCCAAACCTCTGTTCTCACTTCTGGTAAGGCAAGCCATGAATGATCGTGTAAGCTCGGTACAACTGTTCGAGCAGAACCACTCGGGCCATTTCGTGAGTCAGCGTCAAGCGGGAAAGTGACCAGCGCTGCGTCACGATAGATGAAAGTTCAGGCGAAACACCATTCGGTCCGCCTACAATGAACACGACCTCTTTAATACCGCTGTTCTCCCAGCTCCGCACCCGAGCTGCCATCTCCTCTGAACTCAACTGTATACCGTTGGGATCCAACAACACTGTTGCCGCGCCACTGGGCAGCCGGTCTGAGATGCGCTTCGAATCCTTATCGATGCCTGCTCTTGTCCCAGGACTCTCCCTAAGCTCAGTAACTTCCGAGAGAGCGAAGTGCGAGAGTCGCTTCAGATACTCGTCGATCAGCGCCCTCAGTCGAGCGTCTCTCGTCTTCCCTGGCCAAATGAGGCGCAAGCGCATTTTTTCAAAGCTGAGACACGGGGAAAGGGTGACACGGAGACACGGCGAAAATCCGTGCACTTCCAAATATCTCGATCACGACTGGTCTCTCAAAGAACCATTCGACTCGCCGCCGAACTCGGGTGAAAGGGCAATTCGTTTGGACTCTCGCCAGAGTCGTTCAAGGTCATAAAACTTTCGCGCCTTGTCTGAGAATAAGTGAACTATGAAGTCACCGTAATCAAGAAGGATCCATTCGGCGCTCTTGTAGCCTTCAACTCGCGCGGCGGCTGTGCCGGACTTCTTCAGTTTTTCAAATACCTCGTCAGAGATCGCCTGCACCTGACGTTCGTTGTTTCCGCTGGCAATCACAAAGTAGTCGGTAAAGGTGGCAATTTCTCTCAGATCAAGAACCACCAGGTCGAGAGCTTTCTTGTCACTGGCAGCCTGCAATGCCACCTGAATTCTCTCATCGAGTTCCTCGCTTGCTTTCGCTTTCGGTATCGTCTGGAGATCAGAATTTGTCGTTGGATTCAGCGATCGTTCTTTGGCGGTGGAATTATGCTTCATTCGATTCTCTGTATAACTCATACTTTCTAATGTAGTCCGCCACCGGGGGCGGAACTAGCCTGGTTAATTGATTCCAATCATCTTCGCGGAGAGCGCGTCGAATCTGGGTGGCTGAATTTTCCAGCATCACAGCGTCCGTAAGAAATATCTTCTCACCAGCGGTGTTGTTAACCAGTTTCGGAATCTGCTCAGACCCGCGCAAGTCAACAATTCGCTCGCGCACGGATGAATTGACCAGATCCAAATTGATGTCGTATCCCGGTCTCGAAACAACGATATGGTTAACGAGCGCCAGCACCCGCTCCCATCCACGCCAAGTAGTGATCTCGAACCACGAGTCGGCGCCCATCACGAAAAACAGATCCGCGGTCTCGCCAAACTCCGATTTAAAATGCGCCAGCGTATCTACCGTGTAACGCCGATCCGGCGTATCCAACTCAAATGTCGACACGCGAAGCCGAGGGTCTTGCTGGGTTGCCAACACCAACATCGCATAGCGATGTATCGCAGGCGTCACTGGTAGGGTCAGCTTGTGGGGCGCCACCTGGGCTGGCACGAACCGCAGTTCATCAATCTCAAAGAGCTCGGAAACTCTTTTCGCGACTTCAATGTGCCCGAAATGAACTGGATCAAACGTTCCGCCATAGATAGCAATACGCTTTTTGCCGTTCATCAACTCTTCCGGAGCCTACAAAGCCAACTCCACGATGTCGCTCGTCTTGGTCGAGTCCTTCAGTTCACTCAGTTTGGTGGCCACCGCGTTAACCAGCTCGCGGATGCCTTTATTAGTCACTGAAGGGTTGTACGCAGCCAACTCATGATTCACTGTCTGATAGTCAGCCACTGTATCTCGGCCGGAGAGAGAAGAAACGTCAACCAGATGAAGTAGTAGAGTAGTTCTTTCGATATGTCGCAGAAAACGATCGCCCAACCCGGCTCCCTCGTGCGCTCCTTCAATCAAGCCCGGGATGTCAGCGACCACGAAAGTTCTGAAATCGCCCAGATCCACTACTCCGAGATGGGGCTCTAATGTGGTGAATGGATAGTCTGCGATCTTGGGTTTGGCGGCCGAAACGGTCGAGATTAAGGTTGACTTCCCGGCGTTAGGAAACCCTACCAACCCTACATCGGCCAGCAGTTTCAACTCGAGTTGCAACTCGAGTTCTTCCCCTTCACTTCCCTGCTGGTGATAGCGCGGCGCACGATTGGTTGAAGTAGCAAAATGCGCATTACCAAATCCCCCACGTCCGCCGCGCGTGGCCAGCCACTTGGCACCGTCGGTTGCCAGGTCCTGCAGAAGTTGCCCACTGGTTACGTCAAAGATCTGAGTTCCCACCGGCACACGAACTTCTACATCTTCGCCATCTCGTCCTGAGCGATTTGAGCCCTCGCCGTGCATCCCGCGTCCGGCAAGATGTTCAGGGTTGTAACGAAGGTGAAGCAGAGTATTGAGGGAAGAGTCCGCAATGATCCAGACATCGCCTCCGCGTCCGCCCTCGCCGCCTGAAGGGCCGCCACGTGGCACAAACTTCTCTCGACGAAAAGCCGTTACGCCGTTACCGCCATGCCCCCCTTGTACGCGAATCTTAACGCGATCAATAAACATTTAAATCGAAAGCGACGCGCTGGGCTCAATTATTAGTTGGCTCAGGCGTCGCATCGGACTGTGCTTTCCTATCCAAGCTCTATAGTGAAGATGGTTGCTCCAGTGGATATACACTGATGAACTTTCCGCCGCGGCCCTTGTCCTCAAATCTGACAATCCCCTCGACGAGTGCGAAGAGCGTGTCATCTTTGCCGCGCCCGACATTCTTGCCGGGCTTCCACTTGGTGCCCCGTTGGCGCGCCAGAATATTGCCGCCGAGAACTCGTTCGCCGCCGAACTTCTTCAGACCCAATCGTTGAGAATTAGAGTCGCGACCATTTCGAGATGAGCCAACGCCTTTTTTGTGTGCCATTCGAGATTTTGGATTTTAGATTTTAGATTCTAGATCTGCGCGATTGGTCAGGATTCCTCTGGCCCTCAATCGCAAATCAAAAATCAAAAATCGTCAATCTCCTCCTATCCAATCGAATCAATTCTGATCGTAGTGTAACCTTGCCGATGTCCCAGCTTTCGCTTGTAGTGCTTGCGGCGCTTCTTCTTAAAAACGATGAACTTCGGCCCGCGGCCATGATCGACGACTGTGGCTGAGACTTTGGCTGCTCCCACCACCGGCTTATCAGAGTCGGCGTTTTTGCCGGTCGATAGCAACGCATCCAGCTCCATTGATTTGCCGGCCTCTGTCCCTATCGAGGGGACGCGAATGGTGCTTCCTCGTTCCACGAAAAACTGCTTGCCGCCGGTTTTTATGATTGCGTATGGCATCTCAGGTTACCCTTTCAGACGAAACTGTTCGCCCCCGGAAAAGTCGAATATTATAGGCGTCCGCCGCCCAAACAGCAACCGGAAGCGCCGGGTCTCGCTGGCGGCTCCAACGCCGCTTCCGGGGTAGCCTCATCGAGCGATAGCCACCACGTCGTTCTTCCTCGTTCCATTTTGCGCCAGGAAGTGTTCCATGAAACTGGTCGAGATCTTGCCCGCCCGAAACTTTGGATCGTCCATTATTTTCAAGTGTAAGGGGATCGTTGTTTTTATGCCCTCGACGACCATCGCTTCAAGCGCTCGTTTCATGCGTGCGATTGCCAGTTCTCGCGTCCTTGCGTGGACGATAACCTTGGCAATCATTGAGTCGTAAAATGAGGGCACTCGATAGCCGGAGTACACATATGTGTCGACGCGGACGCCTGGTCCGCCTGGAAGGTTAAAGGCGGTAATGAGACCCGGCGAAGGAGCGAAAGTCTCCGGATTCTCAGCGTTGATGCGACACTCAATCGCGTGACCGACGATCATCAGATCGTCCTGCGTGTAGCCCAGCGGCTCGCCCTCTGCAATCCGAATCTGATTGCGCACGATATCAGCGAGCGTCACCATTTCAGTAACCGGGTGCTCCACCTGAATCCGCGTGTTCATTTCCATGAAATAAAATTTGTTATCGGTATCGAGAAGAAACTCGATCGTTCCCGCGCTCGAATACCCGAGCTTCTTGCAAGCCGCGACGGCGGCATCACCCATTCGGTTACGGAGTTCAGGCGAAAGCACGGGCGAGGGAGCTTCCTCTAGTAGTTTTTGGTGGCGTCGCTGTATTGAACATTCCCGCTCTCCCAGATGAATGCAGTCACCATATTCATCTGCCAGTACTTGAATCTCAATATGACGGGGGCTCTCAACATAGCGTTCGATGTAGACTGTGCCGTCCTTAAATGCCGCGGCAGCTTCTGTTGACGCTGCTTCAAGTGCTCGACCCAACTCGTCTTCGGAACGAACTATCCGCATACCGCGTCCACCACCACCCGCAGATGCCTTGACAATGATCGGAAACCCTATCTCGCGCGCAACCTTTCTGGCCTCTTCTTCAGACGTAATGGGGTCAGGACTGCCTGGTAAAATCGGTAGTCCGGCCTCTTTCATCGCTCTTCGGGCTTCAACTTTGTCACCCATCAGACGAATCACACCGGCCTGCGGGCCGATGAACTTTATATTGCAGGCCTCGCAGATTTCGGCGAAGTAAGAAGACTCAGCAAGGAAGCCATAACCCGGATGAATCGCGTCGACATTGAAGATTTCGGCCGTACTAATTATGGCGGGGATATTGAGGTAACTTTGAGCCGACGGAGCCGGCCCGATGCAGGCGGCTTCGTCGGCAAAGCGTACGTGCAGCGAATCGCGATCAACGTCGCTATGGACCGCAACTGTGCGAATTTCCATTTCCTTGCAGGTCCAGATGATACGACAAGCAATTTCGCCGCGATTGGCGATCAGGATCTTTTTGAATTTGCGACTTCCCGAATTCATGATTGACCCGAAGTCAAAGTCTAACGTCCAATGTCCTGCGATCCAGAAACGGAACGTGGACATTGGACGTTCAGATACTGACGGTTAACTTTTGATTCCGAAGAGCGGTTGGCCGTATTCAACCGGCTGACCGTTCTCCACGTAGATCTTTACGACCTCGCCACTCGTTTCGGCCTGAATCTCATTCATTAACTTCATTGCCTCAATGATGCACACCACCGAGTCAGGTTCAACGCGGCTGCCGATCTTCACAAACGGATCACTATTCGGCGATGCCGACCGGTAAAAGGTTCCGACGATGGGAGACGGAATCATGTTGAGATCCTGATCTTCCGAGGCAGCAGTTTCGGACCGCGCTCCGGGATGATCTGGAGTCGCTGAGGCCCTGGCACCACTGCTGGCTGCGTTCGCTGGGGGAGTTGGAGCGTCATCGGCGACCCGCGCGCCGGCAGAGCTTGCAGACGCCTCAGAGCCCGCAAGATCACGGCGCACGTGAATCCGAAAACCTTCACGCTCGAGCTCAAACTCAGCAAAACCATTTTCCCGAATCAAGGAAATGAGCTCGCGCAATTCATCCATGTTCACGGAAGCGTTCAGGTGAGGCTGCCTACTGCGACGACGCCGACCCTGCGTTCCCGTCCCCCGAACATCGCTCTCAAGCGGGGGTTCAGGACTCTGTTTGTATTCGCTCTCCGGCTTACTCATTAGTTGTTCCGCGACGGCGGTATCAAATTCTTACAAAAGTGACGAGCCCCAAAAGACTCGGTTTTGTGTAACCCGATGATCGATTGGGGCTTCATTGCCAACCCAGCTGTTCCAGCGGCGCGGGCCGCTCGAAGTCAAACACTTCTTTACTTCGCTTCGTCCTCGGCTGTTTGCGATTCAGGTTTTTCAACTTCCTCGGCGCTGTCAGAAGCTTGGCTCCCTGCGGCTTCAACCGTTTGGTTGGCCGCTGGACTGTCTGCCTCTTCAGCAACCTTGGCCTGGCCAGACGCTTTGGCTACTTTTGCGTCACCCGATTTCTTCTTCTTTGATGGTGTGTGCTTAGCTCGCTTCCTTGCATTTTCCAGAGCTTCGAGTTCACGGGGATTATCAACCAGCTCGATTATTGCGAGTTCAGCATTATCACCCTCACGTGTGCCCAGCTTTAGGATCCTGGTGTAGCCGCCTGCTCTGTCCTTGTAGCGCTCGCCAAGCTCATCGAACAACCGCTTGATCGCCGCTACTCCCGCCGTGCGCGGCAGACGAAGCTGTCCGCGTTTTCCCGTCAGCGCGGCTTGCTGCATGTTCCCGGCGTGGAAAAAGCCAGCTGCTTGACGGCGCAAGTGAACCGCCTGAGCACCTTCCAGGCTGCGCGCTCGACAAGATAGAGTTATGGCCCGTCTATTATTGCTCATCGTCCGCTTCAAAGTCGGCGGCTTCCGCGCCATCGCGCCCACCCGAGCCCGGAATGGGATTGCCCTGCTCGTCAAACTCCATGCCGAAATCCAGGCCCATTCCGTTCAAAATCTCCTTGATTTCATTAAGTGACTTCTTGCCAAAGTTCTTGGTGGCGAGCATCTCCCGCTCCGATCGCTGCACCAGGTCGCGGATGGTCCGAATATCGGCGTTTTTCAGACAGTTGTAAGAGCGAACTGACAACTCCAGCTCCTCAACTGAGCGATCCAACTGGTCGTTACGCGGCAATGGAGGACGCTCCATTTTTGAATATGCGAAGTCGTCAGTGTCTTCTTCGAAGTTGATGAAGATGGACATGTGGTCCTTGATCAACTTGGCCGCCAGTCCGATGGAGTCTTCGGGCTTAACTGAGCCGTCTGTCCAGACCTCGATTGTCAGCTTATCGAACTCAGTGTTCTGGCCCAGGCGCGCCGCTTCCACGGTGTAGTTAACCTTTTTAACCGGCGTGTGGACCGAATCAATCGGAATGTACCCGAGCGAAAGATCTTCGTCGAAGTTTCGATCAGCCGAGATGTAGCCACGTCCCCGCTTTAATCTCATTTCTACTCTCAAAGAGCCGCCTTCGCTGACCGTCGCAATGTGCACACTCTCGTCGAGTATTTCCACATCTGCGTCCGCCTCGATATCCGCCGCCGTGACTTGGCCCGCCGACTCCTTGGAAATGCGCAGGGTCTTAGCCTCGTTCCCGTGTAACTTAAAAGGCACCTGCTTCAAATTCAGTATTACGTCTGTTGCGTCTTCAACAACTCCCTTGATGGAAGAAAACTCGTGCTCGACGCCTTCGATCTTAATGGCCGTGACGGCCGCGCCTTCAATTGAGCTCAAAAAAATGCGTTTGGCCCGCGACTGCTGCTACCGAACCGCCGCATCTACGGGTCTCTCTATTACTTGCTATATAGTTCAACTATAAGCTGCTCGTTTATCGAGCGATCGATATCTTCGCGCGCGGGTAGTCCGCTGATACGCACCGTCATATCAGCCCCTTCCTGGGATATCCATGACGGACGTCCGCGCCCCGCAGCCGTCTGCCAGGCACCTTCAATATGAGGGTTTTTGCGACTCGCCTCTTTGACGCTGATCGATTCGCCGGCTCGCACCTTGTAGGAAGGAATATCCACCTTACGCCCATTGACCAGGATATGTCCGTGGTTCACCAACTGGCGCGCCTGCCGACGAGAGGTTGAAAAACCGGAGCGGTAAACTGCGTTATCCAGACGCCGCTCGAGCAGGAACAACAGGTTCTCACCTGTGATCCCCTTCATGCGAGCTGCGCGCTCAAAATAGTTTCGGAATTGTCCTTCGAGGATGAAATAAATGCGCTTGACCTTCTGCTTTTCGCGCAACTGCTGCCCGTAACCAACCAACGCCTTGCCACGACGGTTTGAGTTGCCGTGTTGTCCGGGTGGCTGCGTGCCACGCTTTTCAATCGGACAAGAGGGCTTGTAGCATCGATCACCCTTAAGAAAAAGCTTTGCACCTTCGCGGCGGCACAAACGGCACACCGCATCTCTATACCTAGCCAACTGTTTTCGCCTCCGGTCTTTAAGACGGAAAAGTTTACAGGCTGCGCTCCAGCGCTGGCCCTTCGTCCTTTAGGTTAATCAATTCTAGATTTTAGACTTTTGCTTTTTTGATTTTCGAAGAACCATCGAACAGTATCCTCGGGTTCCTAAATCGAAAATCAAAAATCGCAAATCAAAATCTTTTAAACTCTGCGCCGCTTCGGCGGACGGCACCCATTATGCGGAATGGGCGTTGAGTCTCTGATCGTAATCACTCTGATGCCGGCATTCGCAATGGCCCGAATCGCCGACTCCCGACCACCGCCGGGTCCCTTGACCCGAACCTCGCACTGTTGCATCCCAGCTTCGTGCGCTTTCTTGGCAGCCTCATACGCTGCCTGCTGAGCCGCAAAGGGAGTCCCCTTGCGCGAACCGCGAAAACCGCGCGCACCCGCCGAAGACTGCGCGATCAGTTTACCTTCCAAATCGGTAATCGAAATCATCGTGTTATTAAACGATGCCGCAACGTGCGCAATACCAACCGGTACATTCTTCTTTTCTTTCTTACGAAAGACTTTCTTTTTTCCGCCTGCTTTTGCCATATTCTGATTTTTGATTTTAGATTTTTGACTTTAGATTTGATTTAAGTTGGTCGCAGCAATTAAAAATCGCAAATGCTATTTCTTTCCGGGTGCCTTCTTCTTCGCGATCGTCGCACGCCGCGGGCCTTTTCGGGTGCGAGCGTTTGTGTGTGTGCGTTGCCCGCGAACCGGTAGAGCACGGCGATGGCGCAGACCGCGGTAGCAACCGATGTCCATCAACCGTTTGATGTCCATCTGCACGCGCTTGCGCAAGTCGCCCTCAATCTCTCCCTGCGCTTCCAAAATGGCACGGATCCGGCTCAGCTGGTCTTCACTCAAGTCCCTGACTCGAGTGTCAAGATTCACTCCAGCCTCTTTGAGAATGGAGTTTGCCCGCGGGCGGCCAATACCGTAGATATAAGTCAGCCCGATCTCGGACCGCTTGTTAGGAGGAAGATCAACACCAGCTACACGTGCCATGACAATCTGTTCTCCAAAAATCTCCGATCAAATCGACGGCTTGTCTCACCAAGTAAATCGAAAATCGGAATCGAAACTATCCCTGTCGTTGCTTATGTTTCGGGTTGACGCAGATCACCCGCACCACACCTTTACGGTGGATAACCTTGCACTTGTCGCACATCTTCTTGACCGAAGCACGCACTTTCATTTTAAACAGCCCCTCGAATCTTCCCAGCATGAAGTTCTATTTATACCGGTAAGTTATTCGTCCTCTATTGAGATCGTAGGGTGACAGTTCTACCAGTACCCGATCGCCAGGAAGAATCCGAATAAAATGCTTGCGCATCTTTCCGGAGATGTGGGCAAGCACCTGGTGCTGACTCTCTTCCAACTCAACCCTAAACATCGCATTTGGCAAAGTCTCCAGCACCTTCGCCATGACTTCTATCGCCTCTTCCTTTGCCATATCCTCTCAGACTGGAGTTATGGGTGTAGTGGCAAACTGCAAATACTAACACGGGAGTACTGCTTTGCCAAGCCGCCTGCCGACTATCAGTTACAGGTCATTACTACTGCCTGTCGCTGCACAACCGGGGCGACTCGGGTGAGCACTTCCGGCCCATCTTCCGTTATGGCTATCGTGTGCTCGGAATGGGCGCTTGGCTGACCATCTAGCGTCACAACTGTCCAACCATCCGACAAGACCTTAGTGTGGTGGCTGCCCATGTTAACCATCGGTTCGACCGCGAAAACGTAGCCAGCTTTGATCTTCGGCCCCTGTCCAGGCTTCCCATAATTAGGTATCTGGGGATCTTCATGCATCTGGCGCCCAATTCCATGACCGACATAATCCCGCACCACTGAATAGCCGTGGCTTTCCGCGAGCTCCTGTACCGCCCAGCCGATGTCACCCAAGTGCTTGCCGGGACGGCATTGTTCAATCGCGCGCTCCAGGCACTTCTCCGTGACCTGAATTAGCTTTTCCCACTCTTCATAAACGGTTCCGACCGGCACTGTGGTCGCCGTGTCGCCGACAAAACCTTCAAGGGTCACACCGCAATCAATCGAGAAAAGGTCCCCCTCTTTTAGCCTGTAGTTGGAAGGGAAACCGTGTACGACTTGCTCATTAACGGAGGCGCAAATAGAAAAAGGAAAACCATGGTATCCCTTGAACGTTGGCAGGGCCCCGGCATCCCTAATCATCTTCTCGGCCGCGCAGTCAATTTCAATCGTGGTGATGCCCGGCACCACCATCCCTCGAAGCTCGCGCAGAACTGACCCCACGAGTTGGCCCGCCGCTCGCATCTTCTCGATTTCTTTCTTAGACTTCCCAATAATCATGCGTGCTGGAGCGAACCCTGATGACCAGTTACAAACCCGTTAGACCGGATTATCCCCTCAATCTCTTTATGAATCGCTTCTCGGTCCCTTGTGCCGTCTATCCGGTGTAATCGCCCGGTGCTGCCGTAGTAGTCAATCAGTGGTTTGGTTTGTTCGTTGTAAGTGTCCAAGCGAATCTTGACCTTCTCCGCAGTATCATCCACGCGCTGGACCAGTTCAGTATACGGATGCAAATCACACTTCTTATCGTCCTTGGGCGGCTTCGACTGGGTGTGATAAATCTCACCGCATACCGGACAAGACAGCCGCCCGGTAGCCCGCTTTTCGAGCAGTTCAAAAGGCACGTCAACCACGATGGCGACGATCTCAAGGCCTTGCTCGGTGGCCAGTTTTTCAAGCATTTCTGCCTGCGCCATAGTACGAGGAAACCCATCGAGCACGTAGCCGTTCGCCGAATCTTCCATGGTCGTTCGTTCTTCAACCACACGCATCACGAGATCATCAGAAGCAAGTTTTCCCGAAGATTGGACCGCCTTTATTTCCTCGGCCAAAACATCTTTCTCCTGTGCCCTCGCCCGAAGCATATCGCCCGTGGAAATCTGCGGAAGATTCAGATGCTCTTGAAGCAAGCGCGCCTGCGTACCTTTTCCAGCACCAGGCGCACCTATCAGGACTATGATTTTCCACATAAAGAATTTTCGATTCGCCGATTGCCAATTCCGATTTGGCCGCTTAACCTCAGATTGTTAGTTGATAACCCAGCAATTGAATCTGGTTCGAAAATAGCTTCAGGCCCTGCGTCCGCGCAAACGTCCACCACCGCCGAGAAATCCTTCATAGTTCCGCATCACCAACTGAGCCTCAATCTGGGCAACCGTATCCATGGCCACCCCGACCAGAATCAGCAACGACGTGCCGCCAAAGTAAAACTGATAACCCATGCCGGTAGGAATCCACGAGAGGCCCGGCGTGCTGCTAACCCATAAGTCAAGCCCGGCGCCAATCAAAGGCAGCCGCGCTACTTTGAATCCGCTCAGCATAAACTGAGGCACAAAGGCGACCAACGCCAGATAGATCGCGCCGACGATGGTCAATCTCGTCAGAATACTGTTCAAGTATTCCGCGGTTGCTCGACCCGGACGAATACCTGGCATAAATCCGCCGTGTTTTCTGAGGTTGTCCGCCACTTCTTCTACATTGAAAACAATCGATACATAAAAGAACGTGAAGAAGATGATCAACGAGAGAAAGATCAGTTCGTAGTAAGGGTCGCTCGCGTGGAAAGTTTGGAAGAAAGTCCAGATCTTGCCCCACACCGTGTTCGGATTGTTTGGGTCCGGGGGAAACGCCGCAAAAAGGCTCTGCGGCATAGACAGCACTGAGGACGCAAAGATTACCGGAATCACTCCGCCGATGTTAATTTTTAGAGGCATCGTCGTCTGC
>JAIVJP010000345.1 GCA_020199975.1 Acidobacteriota bacterium | reverse complement strand
GTTGGTAACGATCGCCGAAGTTCGTCTGAACCTCTGCTGCCTGGCTTTCGGAAGCGATAATCGCTGGCTCGGTTGAGGAGGTCATGCGACCGTGGTAACCCACCGCTGTGTAGTCGCGCAGGTACCATGGCAGAGGCCAATAGTCCGATGACACGATAGTGATCCCCATCTTACTGCCCCGCTTCGTACGTTCGGCGATTTTTTCAACCTCATCGACCAGCGCCAACATTTCTCGACGTGTGTGCGCATAAACGTAGACATACGACTGAGCGTCGTTGTCGTAGTTGAAAAAGTTCAGATCGACTGTCTTATATCCGCTGATCGCGACTGCCAGGAGCATGATGCCGATGATCAGACGAATCTCGCCCAACCCCCAATCATAAAAGAATTGTAATGCGTAGCCGCTAATCAGCGCCAGCGGAACCGCAAAATTTAGACCGAGCCACGGCGTTTTGTAGCCAATGAGCGAATACGCAGCCAGTAACCCGAACGCCCACAAAGCTGAAAATAACGCGAAAGCGTTGCGAGGTTTCCAAACTATCAGCGCTGCTCCGATGGTTCCCAGAAATATAAGCGGCGGCTCCTGTCGCAACAACCACCAAACGTAAGTCGTGATTGGCTGAACGTGCGCTTCCTTTCCTGTCTTGGTCCAGAACTCAAAAGTCTTCACGGCATCGTAGACGCCCTTTGGGTAGTTAGTGAAAAAGGACGAGTAGAAAAGGACGTTCACTCCGACGAATACAATAATCGCGATCAGGCCCAAAAAAGCTAATTTCTCTTTACCGCCCAGTCTTTCCAGCGCACTCGTTTGCGGGCTGGTTTGTGGTCCGCGTGATGACCTGCGCTGTTTGCGGTCTCTCTGATTCTCACGAAAGAATCTGTTCCTTAACCACGGGTAAAAGTGTGTCAACGTTAGAGCAATTGCCAATACTGCTGCCGAAATTACGGCGGTCTCCTTGGTTGCAAAAAGGAGCGCCGCCGACACGGATGCCAGCACCAGGCGGTACGAGCCTCAATGTCACGGTATGTAGGCCATAAGTGTTTTGCGCAGAGACACCAAAAAGGAATCGTAGGATCCAGGCGATGACGGCTGAGAAATAATAGAGAGTTGGACCGTGATAGTTCGCGGGATCGTAATGGTAAAACCCTTCACGCACGAGCCGGACGAGGAAGTTTCCATTCACTCCCTCGTCATGATGAAAGGGCACGAGACTGAGATTGTATAAACGGAGAATTGCCCCCACAGCCATGATGAAGAGGCAGCAAATGAGCCAAGTCCGATCTGAAAGGTCGCGCGTCTGAGCCGACCTGGAAACGTCCGGCGGTGTTATCTTCGGCGGCGCGACTTCGGATCGACGATTCTTCTTACGGCTGTACGATTTTGTAGAGGCGGTACCCACCTTCTTCTCCTACTTTCGTAAAACTCGAAAAGAACTGATCGTTTGCGTTGGCCACGTTACGTTCATGCGGACCGAGGACCGCATACTTGATGTCATATTTCCCTAGCAGTCCGCCCGCTTCTGGCCCACCCGCGTAAAGCCGCTTGATCTCGCCTTCACGCTGATTGTATTCAAGACCATGCGTCCAAATGTGCCCAGGATAACCCATTAAGGATCGTCTGCCCGTCAGAAATACCGGATGATTGTGTACCGGAGCATGAACAATTCTGGCCCCCGGCTCGGTCTCACGTTTGACGATTTCCGAAAACTGAATTCCTGGACGATCAAACACCTGATACTTCGCGGAGCTGAGAACGATAGTCGCAACGTCCACGCTCCCCGCGAGCGTTACACAAACAAATAGCGCTACGGCAAGTGTGCGGCGCAGACCGCGCTGATGCCAAAGACGCGCCAGCAGCAGGGCCACTATCGGCGCGGAGGCCAACCACCAGTAGAACAGAACCTTGATATTGTCCCACACCCACGGGGCCATCTTGACCAGATTTGGCACAATGAAACAAAGCGTGAAAGGCAAATAGAAAAGGAGTAGTCGTCGCGACACGAGACGTTTCTTGCCAAGCCAGAGAATCGCCGCCAGGATCAACGGAATGAATAGTCCGGTATTCTTTAACCAGAACCACACAGGATTATCTTTGCCGCGATCCCAGCCGAGGTGCCAATCAAAGAAAGTGGCGGCGTCAACCGAGCTGTTGTGGATCGACCACCACATTTGGGGAAGAGCAACCAGCGAAGCTGCAAGAAAGAACAGTATCCAATCACGCCAGCGTCGTTGGATCAGTGCGATACACCCTGCTACCGCCATTACCGCTATGAAACTGTGAGCGTGAACCAGCGGCAGCAAGGCGGCGATGATGCCGGCTGCAATCATTCGGTGAATCGATGAGACGCGAAGACGCGGAAACGGAGAGACGCGGAGATGCTGTTTACCGTGTCGCGCCGTCAGCTTCTTTTGCTTCCTCCTCTTACTCTTGCGTTCACCGGTCACCCCCTCTCCCCGTCCCCCTGTCGCCGTTTCGTTCTTTTCCGGCTCTCCTCGTCTCCCCGTTTCCGTGTCGTTTCCGGCCACCCACCATTGCGTAAACACTATGACCGCGATCGGTAACCCGAGCAGCATGCCTCGCTGCGGAACCAGCAGTGTGGATATCGCGTTACCCCAACGCCAGGTTGTGTTTGGAATAATCGTAAGAGAGTTGGGAATACTGTTGAGCATCGCCGAGAGACCTTGATCATATTGCTTCGCTGATTCCCACAAGAGCACCCAACCGAACCCCCCGTTTAGAATCACTAGTAGCGGCGTTATCACTGCAGCGAGTCGATCTCGCACCATCTCAAGTGCCCAGCGGTGCAACAATCCCACGAACGAGACTCCCAGGATGAAATTCTCAATGAACATCGATTGGCGCAGATCTGCCCCGCAGCGCACAAAGATTGCGGACACAAAGTCGGTGAGAAAAGGATAAGTAAAGCGCACGCCGGCATAAGTGGGGTCGTCAGGTGGAAAGTTATTTCCATAAGCGAAGCTGGTGATGACGCTCAAGTGGAATGGCAGATCGCCAAAGTTGTTAAGCACACCGGTGTGGATCCCACCGCCACTGTGAGCGCGATGGCCAGCGGCGTCAGTCCCAGGAACGAGGCGATCACGAAGCCGACCAATCCTAACGCCGCCAGGCCGATACAGGCGCCGGCGCAGAGACGAGAAGCAAAGGACGCAGCTTCGTCGTAGAAGTAAGTGGTGATCGTGCCACTGGCAGTCACGAACAACGCAAGCACGAGCGAAATAATCATGAGTCGGAAGACAGTGTACTTCGGAAGTGGTGCTTGTTGATTCCCGCCCGATCCTTTTTCTCAATGTGTTTTCGAGCTTTCGATCTGCCGGCGCGGAATTATACGCGAATCCTTGTGGATAGTCGCAGTATTGCGACAACGCATGTTATCGTTAAGTTTCACCTAAGAGAGTATGACTCGATGCTGCGAGCAGGTATCGTTGGCTTGGCCAACGTAGGTAAATCTACGCTTTTCAATGCACTGACCGCACAGACAGCCGCGCGGGCGGCAAACTATCCATTCGCTACCATCGAACCTAACGTAGGCGTTGTGCCAGTTCCTGATGAACGGCTGGAGCCGTTGGCGAAGTTGGTGAAGACCTCCGTCATCGTACCGGCCACGGTCGAATTCCTGGATATCGCCGGGCTGGTCCGGGGAGCCTCGAAGGGTGAGGGACTGGGCAATCAGTTTCTCGCAAACATCCGGGAGACTGATACGGTGGTCCAGGTAGTGCGTTGCTTTGCAGACGAAGGCGTCATTCACGTCGAGGGTTCCATCGACCCGCAACGTGACATTGAGACGATTCAAATAGAACTCGCACTCGCAGATCTCGCCACCGCCGAGCGCCGCCGCGATAAAGCGCTAAAGAACGTCAAGGGCGGCGACAAAACCGCCAGCGCGGAATTGGCCGTCCTGGACAAGATTCAGCCCGTACTCGAACAGGGCAAGTCCGCGCGAACTGTTTCACTTACCGACGAAGAAGGCGCGGTCGCTCGAGCCTTCTTCTTCCTGACAATGAAACCCACAATTTATGCGGCGAACGTTGACGAAGCAACGCTGGCAAATCCGGAGGAGCACGCCGGTGTACGGGCCGTGCGTGAGATCGCAGAACAAGAAGGTGCTGAATGTTTGGTTATTTGCGCTCAGCTGGAAGCTGAGCTGGTTGCCCTGCCGGCTGAAGAGAGTCGCGACTATCTCAAGGCTGTTGGTGTAAACAGCAGCGGCGTCGATCGCTTGATCAAGAACGCTTATCACTTGCTTGGTTTGATGTCATTTCTCACCGCGGGAGAAAAGGAAGTGCGGGCCTGGACGATTCCACAGAATACTCGCGCGCAGCAGGCGGCAGGCGTGATTCACTCGGACATTGAACGGGGTTTCATCCGCGCTGAAGTTGTTAACTATGCCGATCTCATGCGGGCCGGCTCAAACGTCGCCGCGCGGGAACAAGGACTAACGCGTCTGGAAGGCAAAGACTACCTAATGCAGGAAGGCGATGTGGTCCTTTTCCGCTTTAATGTGTGAGGAATAGCGCTTTTGCATATTTACCAGCAGATTCAGCTCTTCGTCCATGTCTCGCATGTTGCGAAACTACAACAGTACTAGAAAACTGAGTGTTGGGCCGAGTCCTGGCCGTTTGAAAACCTCCCAGGCGATGAGACCATGAGGTTCATAGTTGAAAAGTCTTACCGAAAAAGGGATTCAACGTAGCAGAGCGCGAATACCAACGAGAATCAGATATCCAATGGCGACTACGACAGCGAGTTTGATGAGCGCCACTGCGAGCCCAAGTAGAAAACCCAAGATACCCAGGGTGATTCCCGCCGCCGTCAAAATCAGTGGCACGCCAACCACCAGAACAAACAATCCCAAAAGTATTACACCGAACCATGAACGGTCCGGCTAGCGGAGATCTTTTCGGTGAATTAGTCTCGGAGCCCAAGGGTAGAGCGGAGGGAGACTTCGCTCCTTTGGCGGAGCGAATGCGCCCACAATCTCTCGACGAATTTGTGGGCCAGAGCCATCTCGTTGGCGAAGGTCGGATTCTGCGAAGGTTAATCGAGGGTGCGGGAAATTTACCCTCGTTGATCCTCTGGGGAGCGCCCGGCACTGGAAAGACCACGCTGGCACGATTGCTTGCGCAGAAGGCCCAGGCCCGTTTCATAGCCCTGTCAGCAGTTTTTTCCGGAGTCAAAGATCTTCGACAGGCTATTGCGGATGCAGGGAACGAACGCAGGTTTGGGGATCGAACAATCCTTTTCATCGACGAGATCCACCGCTTCAACAAGAGTCAGCAAGATGCGCTCCTACACGCCGTGGAAAATGGCACCGTCACCATGATTGGCGCCACCACTGAAAATCCTTCTTTCGAAGTAACGGGCGCCCTGTTGTCGCGCTCTCGCGTTCTCGTTCTCAACCAACTCGCAGAGGAGGAAGTAGCTGTAATCCTGCAGCGGGCACTCCAGGACGCTAAACGCGGCCTGGCCCATCTTGAGACAGAACTTTCAGAGGAACTGATCCGAAGAATCGCCCACTCGGCCGCCGGAGACGCCCGCGTGGCGCTAGCCGCCCTCGAAGCCGCGGTCGAATCTACGCCGCCGGACCAGAACGGGGTACGCAGGATTACAGAGCAAATTGTTATTGAAGCGCTGGGACGCGCACAGTACGCTTACGACAAAGGCGGCGAGGAGCATTACAATCTTGCTTCAGCCCTAATCAAATCGCTACGTAACTCCGACGTTAATGCTTCCCTTTACTGGTTGGCGCGGTTGATTGAGGGCGGCGCCGATCCGGTGTTCATTGCGCGCCGTTTGTGCATTCTGGCTTCTGAAGACATTGGGCTCGCTGATCCGCAGGCGATGGTGCAGGCTTCGGCGGCGGCGGAGATCGTCCAACTCATCGGTCTACCTGAGGGCTTGTTCCCGCTGTCGCAGGCGACTATCTATCTGGCGAACGCTCCGAAGTCCAATGCGGTAAAGCGCGCATATCAGGCTGCGGTTTCAGACGCTGTACAAACCGCCCGGGAACCGGTACCGCTGCACCTGCGCAATGCGGTTACACCTTTAATGAAGCATGTCGGGTATGGCGAAGGTTACCGGTATGTTCACAGTGACCCTGGCGCCAAAGAAGAAATGCGATGTCTGCCTGAAAGTTTGCGCGGACACAAGTACTACGAAGACGAGGGGTTGGGGTCTAATAATGCAGACGACAGTCAGGCGAAACGCCTAAGCTGAAACCAGGATGAGTGCCCAGAAAACTGACAAAGAGCTTGCGTTTCTGCACGACCTGTTTGTCGCAACAGACTGGGGTGAGAGATTCGCCCAGTTGGTAGACGAGCACATCAAACTTCCTAACAAAGGTCGCGCGCTCTATGTGGGATCAGGAACAGGCGGCCATGCGATTGCGCTCCAAGAGCGAGCAGCCGAGCTGAAATTCCTCTGTATTGATGAGAATGAGGAATATCTCGAATTGGCCCGCGCCAAAGCGACGGCAGTGAAAGATGCAGCAGAGTTTCGCCAGGGCACGGTGGGCCAGATGGAATTGGAAGATAACCAATTCGACTTCGTGATAGGCGACGGTTCAATAGTGGCTCTACCGCGGATACCAGCGATGCTTGCCGAAATGGCGCGCGTTGCGAAGCCTGGCGCGACCGTGGCGCTTAGTCTTGCGACTGCCGGTAGTTTCGGTGAATTCTTCTCTCTTTACTGGGAGGTGCTCCACAATTGCGGCCTGCTCGGCCACGAATCAAACGTCGAAGGGCTCATCACAGAACTACTGACCGCCTCCGAGCTCGAGGAATTGGCCGAGCATGAGGGACTCGAAGAAGTAGCCTCCTGGTCCCGCATCGAAGAGTTCAATTTCGACTCGGGAGAGCGATTTCTTAACTCGCCTTTGATTTCTGATTTCCTGATGAAACGCTGGCTGGAATTCATCCCTGAAGAATCTCGGGAGTGCGTCCGGCAGGCTATCCCCGGGGTCGTAAATGACGACCGGCACGAAGCGGAGTTTACACTGTCGGTAAAGGCCACTCTGGTAACCGGTCGCAAAGGTCGTAGTCATTAATCAAACCGGTGGGCGGCACCCGCGAGTTACCGGTGAGGACGAGCGAGTAGTGATCTGATTGAGGGAACTCTATTTCTCGCGGGCTTCTTTTCTTGCTTCTTCTTCTCCTTCATCCAAACCGTCTTTAAAGGCGCGCTTGCTCTGACCCAATGCCTTCGCTAGCTGGGGAAGCCTGGTAGCGCCAAAAAGAAGAAAGATTACGACGACGATCGCGATGAGCTCCGTAGTTCCCAATCCGCCGATTGCCAGAATTGTCTGAATCATCAGTACCTCTTTTCAGTTGAGCAAACGGCTGCTACCTCGCGCCGGCTACTCACCGTTGTTGGATTCGTAGAAGAGATATTTTCTCCACGTCTCATCGGCGCGACCAAGGTAGCGCATGATTTGCCGATTAACGTGTAGCGAGAAACCGCGCGGCCTGCGCAACAAGTGCATTCCCGATTCCTCAGGCGTTCGGTTTCCCTTGCGGTGGTTGCAGCGTTTGCAACACGCGACCAGATTGTCCCACGCCGACTCCCCTCCACGTGAACTTGGCAGCACATGGTCCAGTGTCAGTTCCGAGGGGGGATACTGTCTGCCGCAGTACTGACAAGTTGAATGATCGCGCAGCAAGATGTTCTTCCGTGAAAGTGATCGCCTCTCGAAAGGAATGTGAATGTACTCTGTCAACCTGATGACCGCGGGCGCGTGGATTGCCAGCTTTGCGGAATGAAGCATGTGGCCATTACGTTCCTCAACCCGAGCTACACCCTTAAAGATCATCACTACGGCGCGTCTTTCGGTGCACACGTTGATGGGCTCAAAAGATGCATTCAGGACTAAAACTCGGCCGTTCATACCGAGGCTGATATTACGCGAGAGCGCAAGATAGTGTCAAAAACCTTCCCGGCGACTCTGAGTCTTCGGACGGTTTTTGAGCGGTCCCGCGTCGGCTCAAGTAAGAATCGGGCAGTGGCCCTGGTACCACTTTCCGATTATTGTCGCCTACATGAGTGCCTCTTTAGACGAGCTAGAAAGCAGGCAAAAGCACTTTCCTTGAAGGAAAAGGGCACACTTGGCACGTCTCCTCTCGAAGAATCAGACATCTTGACGCTGACGCGAACAATTGTGGATTGATGAGGCCCAAGCGAGGCATGACACCTTCCTGAACGGCGGGCTTGAGGTTCCCGGCGACGAGGTTATGGACAGGCTCGGAAACGTCTTCAGTCTTGGCTACCGGTTCCTTCCTCCCAGCGAGGAAGAGACAGAAGCGTCATTTTTCAATAGGCAGAGTCAGATGGGCCAACGCGCGCTGAGGTTTACGCGACTACTCCCTTTTCTTTAACATACGAGGGAATAAATTCAGGTTGATCGCGCGAATT
Organism: Acidobacteriota bacterium; assembly: GCA_020199975.1. Taxonomy (GTDB): domain Bacteria; phylum Acidobacteriota; class Blastocatellia; order Pyrinomonadales; family Pyrinomonadaceae; genus PSRF01. The sequence continues at coordinate 1,234 of JAIVJP010000345.1, read as the reverse complement.
GTTTATCGCAGTCAGACCGTATTTATCGTTGCAATACTAACGCATGAAGAATACGACTTAGGAAAATGGAAAGAATGAGCAGAGCAGCTCGCAAAATAGATCCCGCACGTTACAGGAGACTCCTGTCTCAAACTATGCCAGCAGTCATTGAGTCGGAGGAAGAAAACGAGCGTATGTTGGCGATCGTAGAAAAGCTAATGGACAAGGGTGAAGACCTGTCACCTGAGGAAGAGAAGCTTCTCAAACTGTTTGCTAGGTTAATCGAGGATTTTGAGCAGAGATATTACCATCCAAGAGAAGCAACGCCCTTGGAAGTTCTACAACATCTGATGGGGGCACGAGAGGTGAAGCAGACTCATCTATGGGAAGTGTTCGGCTCGAAAGGCATCGCCTCGGAAGTGCTCAACGGTAAGCGCGGTATCAGCAAGACTCGGGCAAGAGCACTGGCGAACTACTTTCATGTGTCAGCCGACTTGTTTATTTGAGTCCTTTAACTTCCCCTGCTAAGGAGTAATCTGTGCCAAAGGGTAAGAAGATCGCTAACGGCAAAAACGATACTGGCGCCAACCTTGGATTTGAAGCCAAGCTGTGGCAGGCCGCCGACGCGCTCCGCAACAACATGGACGCCGCCGAGTACAAGCATGTCGTTCTCGGTCTGATTTTTCTCAAGTACATCTCGGACGCATTCGAAGCCAAACACGCGGAACTGGAAGCCCAGAAGGCGCAGGGCGCAGATGCGGAAGACCCGGACGAGTATCGCGCGGCCAGCATCTTCTGGGTGCCGAAAGAAGCACGCTGGTCACATCTGAAGGCGAGTGCGCCGCAGCCGACCATCGGCACGCTTGTCGACGACGCGATGACAGCCGATCGAGCGCGACAACTCATTGCTGAAAGGCGTGCTGCCGAAAGACTTCGGGCGCGCCGGCCTCGACAAGCAGCGGCTCGGGCAGATTATCAACCTCGTAAGCGACATCGCGCTCGGCAGCGCGGCCGATCGTTCCAAGGACACCTTAGGCCGCGTCTACGAATACTTCCTCGCGCGCTTCGCCAGCGCCGAGGGCAAGAGCGGCGGCCAGTTCTACACGCCGTCGCGCGTGGTACGCGTGCTGGTCGAGATGCTCGCCCCGTACAAGGGTCGGGTCTACGATCCCTGTTGCGGCTCGGGCGGAATGTTCGTGCAGAGTGAGAAGTTCATTGAAGCTCATAGCGGCAAGATCGGCGACATCTCGATCTA
>JAIVJP010000344.1 GCA_020199975.1 Acidobacteriota bacterium | reverse complement strand
CCTGTGTCTAACGGTCCTGATCTGCGTTGTTTCCGACCCGGTTTGCGGGCAAATGGCGGCAGAGCCGGAACGGGAGCAGTTGCTCAACGGTCTGCGTGTCCTGGTCTGGCATCAGCCCGGTGACCACGATGTCCTTCTGAAGCTCCGGGTCCATAGCGGGGCAGCTTTCGATGTGGCTGGTAAGGCGGGCCAGATGGCCATCCTGGGGGACATCCTTTTCCCCGATACCAGTACGCATGAGTATTTCGCTGTCGAAATGGGTGGACGGCTGGACGTAGACACCGACTTTGATTCGATCACGGTAACGCTGCAGGGCCGTGCGCGAGAATTTGAACGAATTGTGGAAATCCTGCGCAACGGAGTAGTAACTACCCAGATCACTCCGGAGAACGTCGCCAGAATTCGCGACGGACGCATCAAGATCGCCAAAGAAACCAATGTTTCTCCAGCACTCTGGGCCGATCGCGCGATCGCCACCCGTCTTTTTGGCGATTTCCCATATGGTCGTCCCCAAACCGGATCCGCCGAGAGCCTCGGTCGAGTTGATCGAGCCGATTTGTTGCTGGCGCGCGAGCGGTTTCTTAATTCTAACAATGCCACCCTCGTAGTTTCCGGCGGAGTACCAAAAAACAGAGCGATGCGTGCGCTACGTCAACTGTTTGGTACGTGGCGCAAGAGTGAGCAGATCGTTCCGACAACCTTCCGTCAGCCGGAAGCGCCGGACGTTCGCACCTTGATAATTAATGCGCCTGCTGACCAGAGCGCTGAAGTTAGATTGGCCACCCGGAGCGTTTCACGCTCTGATCGGGATTTTCCCACGGCAGTCGTCATGGCAATAATCGCTCGCAAGCGCTGGGAGACGATGTCGCCGGAGCTAACCCGCAGACCTGTGTTCGTCCGAAACGAGCCGCACGTTCTTCCCGGCATATTTGTAATGGGCGCCGCCGTTGACAGCTTGTTGGTTGGGAAGACGCTTAAGACCGCGCACGACGTGCTCAAATCCCTGGTGAGCGGCCCCGTACCCGCTGCGGAGTTGGAACAAGCTAAAAGCGAAGCTAGTGCTCAATTCACCAAAGAGCTGGAAAGACCGGATGGCACTGCGCGGGCATGGCTCGATATCGACACATTTGGTCTGCCGTCGATTAGCCAACAGATGAGAGCATTCAGCGCAGTCTCAGCCGCCGACCTTCAGCGCGTCGCTTCCTCTCTCTTCGAGAAAACTCGAATTGCCTCAGTCGCTATTGGAAACTCACAACAGCTAAAGGCCATGCTTGAACCAAGCGTGAAGGTGGAATTGATGGGAGAACTCGAGAAACCGCAGCCTGACAAAGCTGAAGTGAAACCAGCAACCACTATTCCGGTCAAGAAGCCTGACTAATCGCAAATCATTCGCAATCTGCTTGCAACCACATCTCCATCTGATTTCGCTTAACTGTGTCTGACAATCGACGGCCAAACGAAGAGGAACATGCCAATCGCGTCCGCGAGATGTTCGCGGCCATCGCCGGTCGATATGATCTTTTGAATCATCTGCTCTCTGGACACATTGATAAAAGATGGCGACGACTGGTGGCGCGCAAGCTTCGGGAAAGCATTGGCTCCCCTGGCGCGCGGATTCTCGATGTGGCCTGCGGCACCGGGGATCTTTCACTCACACTGTCTGAAACGACCGGGGCACGAGTTGTTGGTACAGATTTTTGTCGTCCGATGCTGGAAATTGCGGCTCGGAAGACTGCGAACGGCGAACCCGATATCCCGTTGATCGAGGGGGACGCCTTGCGTCTTCCGTTTCGGGATTGCTCGTTCGAGGCAGTAACGATTGCCTTCGGGTTGAGAAATCTTTCTGACATTGAACGTGGGTTAGCGGAACTTCTGAGAGTGCTGAAGCCTGGCGGCCATGTAGCTGTCCTTGAGTTCTCAAAACCAGTGGTACCGGGGTTTCGCAGACTATTCAATGTGTATTTCACCCGCGTGCTGCCGTTTTTCGGCGGGCTGATCAGCGGATCGAAGAGTGCGTATCAGTATTTGCCTGATTCGGTTACGCGGTTTCCTGATCAAAAGGAACTTAGTTCGCTGATGGGCAAGGTGGGACTTGAATCGGTTGAGTACGAGAATTTAACTGGAGGAATCGCGGCGCTGCATACAGGTAAGCGCCCAAGATAAGGTTCTAAAGATTGGTTGCAACTCACAAGCTGAATTGCAACCAGTAAAGGACGCAGTCCGAAGAAAACTTTGTGAGCGTGCGGTTGTCGGGGCCATGCGACTCATTCCGGGTTTTCATTATGGGCTGCGTTCTATTTTGTAGTTTGCACCACGAATCGCCCGCGACTTACACCACACCTCAGCCGTAGTCTCTATGCTATTATCCCCCGGAATACCTATCTCCAACTGCGCAGTTCGAGACTCGCCAGAGTGCGTTTACTCTCTAAGCATAAGGTTCTTGGATCGCTCAGGCGTATCGCCATCCTTATGCTCGTCGTCTGGACCGTAGTATCCCTTGTCACCATACTAATCGAACTCGTTCCCGGCGATCCCGCCGTAGCGGTGCTGGGCGAACAGGCCACTCCGGAACAGTTCGAACAGTTTCGTCAACAGCACGGTCTAGACCGGCCCCCATTTTTCTTCTCTTTCCCACGCGATTCCGAAGGCGGCAGGCAATTCCACTGGCATGGCATCGACAATCGATACACCGAGTACTGGAGAGGGTTAGTGCAAGTAAATTGGCGGGCAATTACCCGCTTAGAATGGCGCTCAATGGTACGTGTAGACATGGGCTCGTCTTTTCGAACTGGGAGACCCGTCGTGGAACTAATACTCCAGCGTTATCCAGCCACTATCGAACTCGCAGTTGCCGCTCTTTTGATTGCCGTCAGCATCGCGATTCCGCTCGGCGTCCTGGCTGGGAAAAACAAAGGCACATGGATAGATAACGCCGCGTCGGTGATCGCTTTGATTGGTATCAGCCTGCCCAGCTTCGTCATTGGACCGATGCTGGTTTATGTCTTCGCCGTGAAGCTCGGCTGGCTGGCGCCCTCCGGCCGTTTCGATTGGGCCGATATTATTCTGCCGGCGTTCACTCTCGGTGCCGCCCTTTCAGCCATCTTGACGCGCATGGTCCGTTCTTCAGTAATTGAAGAACTCGGCGAGGACTACGTGCGCACGGCCCGGGCAAAGGGCTTGAGCGAGACGCAGGTTGTTTACAAGCATGTGCTTAAAAATGGCCTGATTCCTGTGGTCACGATTCTGGGACTCCAGCTTGGGATTCTGCTTGCCGGTGCGATCATCACGGAGAAAATCTTTGGTTGGCCTGGACTCGGTTTGCTTCTCGTAGAAGACGGCATCGGCAAACGCGACTACCGCGTGGTTCAGGGGTGTGTGCTCGTGATCAGCCTCACCTACATTGTCGCAAACTCACTAACAGATAGGATTTATCGATGGTTGGATCCTAGGATTAGAGTCTCATGAACTCTGTGCCTGGTGCTTTGATCGTTGGTCTTCAGTAGTTGCCGTTACCGTGTTCCCGAGGTAGTGAGTTTGATTCGCGAACAAAGATGAAGGAGCTACGCACAAAGTACCACGTCATATGAATCGACTGGCCATCGTTGGCTTAATCATCATAGCGATTCTGATCATCGTGGCGATCTTCGCTCCGTGGATTGCAACGCACGATGTGGGTTCGACGAATCTTTCCATTCGTTACCTCCCTCCTTCAGCGGATCATATATTTGGCACCGACGCCACCGGCCGTGACATATTTTCCCGCGTCGTCTTTGGCGCGCGGATCTCGCTCCAGGTCGGCTTGATCGTAGTTTCCGTCTCCGCTTTCGTAGGCACGCTGCTGGGCGCCTTAGCCGGTTACTATGGCGGCTGGATCGATCGGATCATTTCGGGTTACGCATTCAATGTGTTTCTGGCGTTCCCAGGGCTCTTGTTGGCAATCGCCATGGTGGCGTTTCTCGGGGCTGGATTAAATAAACTCATCCTCGCACTCTGCATCATCGGCTGGGTCGGCTATGCGCGTTTGATTCGCGGGCAGGTTTTGAAGGTTCGAGAATATGACTTTGTGCAGGCTGCGCGCGCACTGGGTGCGAGCGATGCCCGCATACTGCTGGCCCACATTCTGCCGAACGCAGTTCAACCGCTGATCGTACAGGCTAGCCTGGGCATGGCCGGCGCAGTCCTGGCTGAAGCATCACTCTCTTTTCTGGGACTCGGTGTCCCGCCACCGGCTCCTTCGTGGGGAGTGATGATCGAAGAAGCGCGCGATCTGTCGACTCTTCAGGCAGCGCCTCACGCCCTCATCTTTCCCGGACTCGTCATCGCGCTCACCGTTTTAGCCTTTAACTTCGTCGGCGACGGGCTGCGCGAATATCTCGACCCACGCCAACGGGCGCGCTGATTGCCCAGCGTTAGGAAGTGACTAATCTCTGATGTCTTTCTGAGCCAATGCAACCAAGCGCCCCACTGAACTCCGACCGTGACTCAGCACTTACTTCTCACGCTCCCATTGCCCCGGGCAGCGGCGAACGGACCATCTCCATCCGTCACCTTTCAAAGACCTATCCGGTTCCTTTTGCGCGTCTAAAAGCATTCCTGCGGCGCCAGACAAAAGCCCCGGTAGAGGCTCTTCGCAATGTCTCGTTCGACGTTTACCAGGGCGAGATATTCGGATTGATTGGGCGGAACGGCGCCGGGAAAACCACGGTCACGAAGATCGTCGCGACCCTGGTGCAACCAACGCGGGGAACAGTCACGGTCAACGGTTTCGACAC
>JAIVJP010000343.1 GCA_020199975.1 Acidobacteriota bacterium | reverse complement strand
TCTCTGGCCCAGGTGAGCAGGTGATGCTTCTCGAGTGTACGCACCCGCTCCCGTCCCACGCGTATGGTATTTCGCTTGTCCGGCGGCAGATTGTTTGCGCGCGAAGCTTCTTCGGTGCTCTCAAGATAGTTCTGACAAAAATGAAAGACATCCAGATGAGAATCCGGAGATGAGCCTGTCTCAGCTTCGGCTGATTGTTTTTGAATTGTCGCCAGCGCCGCCGCGTGTAGTGAGGCGGAATAGGTTTTCTTCGAGGAGTTTGGCTTGTCACTACGTACCCGGCCCCCACTCTCCGAAACACTGTTCTCCAGAAGATAACGAGTCCAGGCACGCCGCATTACAACTTCGCGCGCCGATAGCGCCACGAGTAGCACCACACTAGCCGCAAGACCAGCTGGAACCCAGGGTGCTTCGTCCCCTCCGACAATTAACATCCACCACAAAGCAAAGAACAGTGCGATCGCGGCTGCGACTGCCGCAATCATGTATCCTGTGCTCGAAGGCATGCGGGCCCGAGAGGAGCGTCGGCGCGCCCTCTTCCCTGAGCTACGCATGCTTGAATGCGTTGTTCTCGGAAAGAATTGATCAGCTGAGTTATTGCCCAAACGATTCCTTCGGAGGGATGGTTCAGTATGTAGCCGCGGTCGTTGCAGCCCGAAGCTGGCAAGCGGGTCAGGTTACACGCCTGTTCCCCTCCACATTGGCACATAGTCAACTTTTTGGGCTTTACATGTCAATATATGATGGGGTTCACAAATTCCAGACTCAAGACTAGAAGAAGGGCTTACGATGGACGCAGAGTTCGCGGAAAAGGTGGTACTCGTAACCGGTGCGACATCAGGAATAGGCCGCGCATGTGCATTGAGATTCGCTGGCTCTGGCGCTCGCATAGCGGCGGTCGGACGCAATAAAGAGGCCTTGGCGAACCTATCTAAAGAGGTCGGGACGTCGAGCGGCAAGACTCTTTTGTTGCAGGCCGATCTGTCGCTGGCACAGGAAGCGGAACGTGTGGTTGATCAAACCATAGAACATGCCGGGGGAATTGATGTGTTGGTTAACGCAGCTGGCCATATCGCGACGGGAACTATCGAGGATACTCTGCTGGAAGCCTGGGATGCGATGCTTGACATCAATCTGCGGACGGTCTTTTACCTCACGCAAAAAGCCGTGCCAACTCTGATTGAGCGACGCGGCAACGTCGTCAACGTTTCAAGCGTTACAGGAATGCGTGCTTTCCCGGGCGTTCTCGCTTATTGCGTCTCAAAAGCTGGGCTTGACCAACTAACCCGCTGTGCCGCCCTTGAGTTGGCTGCGAAAGGCGTTCGAGTGAATGCGGTTAACCCGGGAGTCGTAGTTACTGAGATACATCGACGCGGCGGCATGACCGACGAGCAGTACGATGCCTTTCTGGAGCGCTCAAAACAAACTCATCCGCTCGGTAGAGTCGGACAAACGGAGGAGATCGCCGAGCTGGTGTTCTTCCTGGCGTCCCATCGAGCGTCATGGATCACTGGGGCGACTTATTCCATCGATGGTGGCCGGGCTCAAACCTGCGCCAGATAACCGATCCTGATGCACCCAGGGAAGCGTCTGCATTCTGCCAAAAGATTGGCCCTTGGAACGGGAGTCTGGATATACTCTGCCGCGCGTCTACCGGTAACCTACGCGAGTACAGTCAAGTTGCTAATGTTTCCAAACGGAATTCCAGCCAGGGACGAAAGATGAATCCTCAGTATTCAAATCCGGCCCCCGTGATTAGACCAACGAGACCCAAGAGCGCTTTGCGAATAGTGTTCGCCGTAGCGGCCGCACTTGTAGCACTACTGCTCGGACTCATTGTTCTCCTGCTAATCGGGGTTGAAACCGGGCCCGTCGCGCTACTCATCGGACTCGTCTCCGCTACTATTCCCCTCCCGCTTTACCTGATACTCGTGCTCTGGATCGATCGGTACGAATCCGAGCCTCTCTGGATGCTGGTCACAGCATTTTTTTGGGGCGCGCTGGTCTCGGTATTGATCGCCTTCCTTTTCAATACCGCGAGTAGCCTGACGGTTACGGTGATGACAGAAAGCATGGAGGCGGGCCAGGCCTTTGGCGCCGTGATTTCCGCGCCTATTGTTGAGGAGACCGCAAAGGCGTTGGTTCTTTTTATCCTGTTCTTGAAAAAGGATGAGTTTGACGGCGTCGTGGACGGTATTGTCTATGCGGCAATGGCTGGCCTTGGGTTTGCCATGACCGAGAATATTCAATACTACGGGCGCGCGGTCATGGAATCAGGTAGCGGCGGTTTGACCGCGGTTTTTATTATCCGCGGAACATTGTCCCCTTTCGCACATCCGCTATTCACCAGTATGACTGGCATCGGGCTAGGCTTGGCGCGACAATCCCGCAACACCTTCGGCAAGTTGGTCATGCCCGTTCTCGGGTTGTTGACGGCCATTTCGTTGCACGCCATCTGGAACGGCTCAGTTGTGGTTTTCGGGGGCCTGGGTTTTCTGTTAGCGTACCTAGTCATCATGGTTCCTGCTTTTGTCATCATTCTGGCGGTAATCTTTCTTGCTCTCCGCAGGGAAGGAGATGTTGTGAAGCAGTTTCTTCATCCGGACTTACAGGGAGGGAGACTCACGAAGCAGGAGTATGATCGACTCTGCACTATCAGAGGGCGCATGGGAGCTTCATTCAATGCCTTCTCGCGCGGCGGGGTTGGCAGTTGGCGCGCATGCAGACAAGCGAACCAGCTAGCCAGCGAACTCGCCTTTCATCGCAGCCGTGTGGCCCGAGGTATTTCCAGCGAGAATGCGGACGAACGTGAGGCAGCCTACCAGACCGCCTTGCAGGACCTGCTGACGCGCTTGCGCCAGACCTAATATCGAGTTCGAAGACAAACGCTCGCGCGTTTTGTTGCTGTTCGCTTATACTGGTTAGGCCAGCGTACGGTCTTTTTCCCCCAAGCAGATCCGTGAGAGTTCAACTTCTACCCAGCACCTTTGACGGCCAGGGCCAGGCAACCTTAGAGCAGCGTCTGACCTGTTATCTCATCGACGATTGTGTTGCGGTAGATGCGGGAAGCATTGCTATCGCTCTCACCACGGAACAACGCGGGCAGGTGCGGGACATAATTGTTACGCATCCTCACATGGACCACATTGCCAGTCTGCCGATTTTTATCGACGATCTTTACCCGACATTAGAAGCGCCGGTCCGCGTCCACGCCACCGCCGAGGTGATTGCGCTTCTGGAGCGTGATGTCTTTAACTGGAATGTTTATCCTCGTTTTTCTGAACTTAACAACGACTTCGGCCCAGTAATGGAGTACGTTCCCATTCCGGAAGGTAAGGAGTTTAAGTTGGCCCACCTGACGGTGATTGCCTTGCCGGTAAATCACATCGTGCCAACCGTGGGTCTGATCGTTTCCGACGGCAAGAGTACAGTGGCATTCAGTTCTGATACTGCTGAAACGGAGGAGTTTTGGGAGGCGGTCAACAGGATTCCGCGCATTGATGCTCTCTTGATTGAAGCTTCGTTTCCCAACTCGATGGCCCAGCTTGCCGAGGTCTCGCGGCATTTCACGCCTGCGTCTCTGGGTCGAGAACTAAACAAACTTCACCATAATGGCCTGGACATTCTCGCGGTCCATCTCAAATCCGCTTACCGCGAATTAATCATTGAACAGCTGGACGCCCTTAATCTTCCTAATTTGAATGTGATGGAACCCGGCAGGACGTATACGTGGTAGAGACCATCCAATTCGGCTTCAGGCTTCAGCGAAACGGCACAAACTCCTTCTCCGCATGTTCACCCATTGCCCCCTCCAGTGTCACCCGTCCACTGGGAAGTAATTCTTTTACGCGGAATGTTCTTTCCTGCCGGTCGCGGCCGGGCATCAGCTCAGCTCGAAAAGTAACCATCATCCCTGGCCGCGCCCATACGTCGGCGTGATGGTTCCGGTAAAGTTGCTCCCTCGTTCCCATGTTCTTCTTTCTGGCTAAATACGCGCCAACGGCACCAAATGCGCCCGCCGCCAGTGCCAAACCGCCCAGCAGACGCTTCGTTCCCTTCTTCGTCATTAGCTTACTGCTCGCAAAGCGGGTCGAGCCGGGCAGTGATCGTCGGCAAACCGCTTAGGGCCCGGTCCGCGTTTATCTGCGTGAAGTGGACCCACTCGGCTGGCACCTTATCTTCTGCGAAGATTGCTTCCACCGGACATTCAGGAACGCACGCGTCGCAGTCGATACAAGTTTCGGGATGAATTACGAGCATATCGTCATCGAGATGAAAAGCCTCAACAGGACAAACCAGCGCGCAGTCAGTGTACCGGCAGTTGACGCATGGTTCTGCAACGACGTAGGTCATTCAGATGTGGCCTCCTGAATACAAGAGTAGGGTCGGACATTGCGGAATGGGCACATGTATCCGCGGGATTCGCTGGAGGGTGATTGCGATAACAATGATCCCACGGGCGACTAATTAACCCGCCTATAATTAAGCACGAATCGGAAAGTTTTGAAAGATGTGACTTGCCTTTAAGTGCACGCTTGTTGTACCGACCGGCCACTATTTGGATCTTTGTTCCAGCCAGGCGCGAACGGGAGCGCCAGTCGAAAAGTCGTAAAAGCCGAGATCTCTCTGGGACAGCATCTTAGTGAGCAGAATAATCTGCCCAGTGTGCATTGAGAAATGCTCAGTCACGTGGAAGATGGCTGCGAGCGCTGTAACTTTGGTTCCTTGAATCTCAAGCTCCTCGAGACATCGCTCGAGGTCAAATCTCACGAGTACGGTGTCCA
>JAIVJP010000342.1 GCA_020199975.1 Acidobacteriota bacterium | reverse complement strand
CTGTTATACAGTAGAGCACTGACTATGCAGATTACCGACATCAATAATCCGGGTGAGCGCAAGAAATTGGTCTGGGCACTGGCGCTTGGATTTGTGGCTATTCTTTTTCTCTGGTGGACTTTCTTTAGCTTTTGGGGAAGCTCAAAGCCTACAGGCAATCGAAACACTCAGAATCCCAACCCGGCTGCAGGGGGACGAACGGCAGTGAATCCTGCACCCTTACAAAGGGGCGACGAACTCAAGACTCCACCGCTCGAACAGCTACGTCCGGTGTCCTACCCGGCGACCTCACCATCTGTAGCAGAGGCCAGACGGAACATATTTGTCTATTACGAAAAGCCAATCCCAGTGGCTGTGACCTCGGTGCCCACCCCGGCGCCAACTCCCCCGCCTCCGGTGCTGCTGGCGGCCGTTTCACCCTCAAATGTTTATGCCAGGACCAACGATTTTACACTCGAAGTCACAGGTGACAGGTTTACACCGGAGGTGCGCATAACGATAGACGGACGCGAACTGCCGACGCGATTCGTAACCCCGCAACAGTTGTCTGCGACTGTGCCGGCGGCAATGATTGCCAACGCCGGTGCCAGACAAGTGATAGTAAGATCTCCAGATGGCAAGCTCTATTCAAACGCAACCATGTTCAATGTGAGCCCGCCGCCGACTCCGAATTACACTTATATCGGAATTATTGGAACGCAGCGTAGGCTAGACACGGCGATCCTTCAGGACAAAGGTAGCAGAGAGATTCTTAACGTGCAGCGGGGTGACATTCTTGGTGGAAGGTTCCGCTTAACCAGCATCTCGGAAAAAGAGCTTGTTCTCGTTGATGCGACTCTGAAGATCAAACACACCCTGCTAATGGCATCTGATCAGAACCAGGGATCTGGTCTGCGGTCCCGTCCGACACCGAAAGTTGATAGTGAAGATGACGAGCCTTAGAGGACCACACCACAAGATATGCCGTCTGCTCATCGCTCGCTGGCAAGTCGCTGAACGCCTCAATTCCGCCCGCTCGCGGTCTTCTGAGGCCGGTTACACTCTAGTCGCGCTCCTCGCCTTAATGACCCTGCTCGCGCTCTTCGCGACTGCTGCAGCACCGAGTATCCGCCAACAAGCCCAACGCGAACGTGAGAAGGAAACTATATTTCGCGGTGAGCAAGTCGCGGACGCCCTTCGCGATTACTACCTCCACCGTTCGACTACTGGTCGCGGTGTTGGCGATCAATCTCTGCCCACATCAATCGATCAATTGCTGGAAGGAATACCTGTACCGGGAGGCTCAAAGAAGCGTCAGATCTTGCGCGCCAGTGCTACACGGGATTCGCTTTCCACCTCTGGTGAATGGAGATTGGTCCGTCCGCGTTCCCAAGAACTGATCGACTTCCAACGCTCCGTGATGGTGTATGCAGGGAACTTTCTGCCCCAGCCCCGGCAACAGCAAATGGCGCAGTTACAACAATTTGCAGCCCCGCAACTCATCAACGTGGTGGGGACCGATTCGGATCGCCCCCCGCGAAGTGAGGGAGAAGTATCTGCAGATTCGAGTGGACCTTTTGTCGGGGTAACCAGCCGCAGTCAGCACAATTCTGTCCTCCACTACTACGGAATTGATCGTCACGATCAATGGATCTTCACACCGCTCTTCAGATAAAAACTTCATCGTGACTGCCAGTGGTTGTCACTCGGTTCAGCCTTTCACCTCTACTCGCAGTTGACGCACCGCTTCCCTAAACTGCAGATCAATATTCGATCATCATCGATCATTCTTCTCGTCACAGATCATGGTGAAGAGGGCAATACCCGGGCGCGACGCGTAACCTCACACGCCGAGCGGGTGAAAATATTTTTCACTCTAACCGTAATAGTTGTTGACATCCGCTTCATTTGCGTTTATATAACAAGATGTTGTGCGCCGTTTACGCTAGCCCACAAGACGAAACTAAGCACAGCATCTTGTGGTCAGAAAGAAAAACCCCAAACTTGAAAAAAAGGAGCACCTAGAAGCTATGGCAACTAAAAAAGGTGGAAAGAAGTCCGCATCGAAAAAGGGTGGCGCAAAGAAGGGCGCGAGGAAAGGCGGCAGCAAGAAGGCCGCAAAGAAGAGATAGGTCGAACCAGCAGGTTACATCAGCAACGTTCAGTTGGCGCACACCAACTTCTGAGGGCTCGCAAAGCCTTCTCAAAGGGAACGACGAATACTTCAACGAAGTTCGTCGTTCCTTTTGTTTTTGATCACACCGGGACCCAATACAGAACCGAGAGCGGTAGCGACCGGATGCTGCCACTCGCCTGATTTAGAAAGGTGATAACGTTCGTTGAGTGGCGGCATCCGGTCGCTACCGCTCTCGGTTCTGTATTGAGTGGTGGTCTGGTGGTCTGTCCGACTGTCATCAAAGAACCAAGACCCTCACCAAGAACCTATGATCAGAGTGTCGCTTGTCGAGCCCGAAATTCCGCCCAACACTGGCAATATTGCGAGATTGTGTGCGGCCACGCGAGTTCCTCTGCACATCGTCGGCGCTACCGGGTTCCGCCTGGACGATCGTGCCGTACGCCGGGCCGGCCTGGATTACTGGGCGGAGGTCAAAATGCACCGACACCCCGATCTTGCTTCCCTCTACGGCTTCTTGCCTGACGCCCGCTTTCTATACCTGACTACCAAAGCGGATAAGGCTTACTCTGATTGGGCTTTCGCGGACGATGACTGCCTCATATTTGGCCGTGAGACTGGAGGACTTCCCGAAAACGTGCTCCGCGAAAACTGGGACAGATGTCTTACTATCCCCATGCTCAACCCGAAGGTTCGTAGTCTTAATCTCGCCGTGTCGGTGGGGTTAGTTCTCTACGAGGCTTTGAGACAAACGGGCGCCTTCCGAAAAACGTGAGGCTCAGCAATCATACGAGAAGAGCATAGACCTCGATCCGCCCAGTCAAGTTATTGATGGGGACGAGTGTTATGCTAAGACAAATGCTAAGCTGCAAAGTTTACCTGAGAGGGGCTGATTGGACCTGTGCAACGCATGACGCAACAACCAAGAGATATTCGCAATATCGCCATTATCGCTCACGTCGATCACGGCAAGACCACGTTGGTCGATGCCATGCTGCGACAATCCGGGACATTTCGCGACAACCAACAGGTGCGCGACCGGGTGATGGATTCGATGGATTTAGAACGAGAGCGCGGCATAACCATCATGGCGAAGAACACCGCGGTACGTTATCGGGACGTGAAGATTAATATCGTCGACACTCCTGGCCACGCGGATTTTGGCGGCGAAGTTGAGCGGGTGTTGAAGATGGTTGATGGCGTGATGTTGTTAGTAGACGCCGCGGAAGGATGCTTGCCTCAGACGCGATTTGTGCTCCGCAAGGCCCTCGAGGCCCGCCTTCCCGCAATCGCGGTCGTGAACAAGATCGATAGACATGATGCGCGACCGGCGGAAGTTGTTGACGAAATCTATGAGCTGTTCCTTGATCTCGACGCCACCAACGAGCAGATTGAGTTTCCTATCCTTTACTCTATTTCCCGTGCCGGAATGGCGAAGAAACATTTGACCGATCACTCAGAGGATCTGCGGCCATTGTTTGACCAAATTGTAGAGACCATTCCAGCGCCTCAGGCGTTAAGAGCTGACTCACTCCAACTGTTGGTGGTCAATCTTGATTACAACGACTACGTCGGGCGCTTGGCCATCGGCCGCATCTTCTCCGGTGAACTGGCGATTGGCGATCAGGTGGTAGTAGTGAAACGCGGCGGCTCGATCAAGAAGGTGCGGATTTCACAACTCTACGTTTTCGAGGGTCTTAAGCGCGAGCCTGTCGACCGGGCCGGTCTGGGAGAGATCGTGGCGCTGGCTGGTATCGAAGATATCGAGATCGGCGACACGATCACGTCGGCTGACAATCCGCACCCGCTCCCGGTGATCGCAGTCGACGAACCAACGATCTCGATGATCCACAGAATCGCCCGACCAATTTAAGGTTTCCGGTCGAGGCGAACTGCAACTTGCCATTCTGATTGAGATGATGCGTCGCGAAGGATATGAACTGCAGGTGTCGAAGCCGGAGGTAATTACCAAAGAAACGAATGGCCGGATTTTCGAGCCGATTGAGATGGTGGTGATCGACTGTCCAGAAGAGTTCATCGGGGTGGTAACCGAGGCACTTGGTCGCCGCAAAGGTCAAATGACCAAGATGGTGAATCACGGAACGGGTCGCGTGCGTCTCGAGTTCAACACGCCCTCAAGGGGCATGATCGGCTTTCGCAGTGAATTCCTAACTGAAACGAAAGGGACGGGCCTGCTCAACACGATGTTTATGCGTTGGGATGAATGGCAGGGAGCTCTAGGAGGTCGTTCTACCGGTTCCCTGGTTGCTGATCGGACGGGCGAATCAACTACTTATGCGCTTTACAACCTGCAAGAGCGGGGCTCGCTGTTTGTTCGTCCTGGTACCAGAGTTTACGCAGGGATGGTTCTGGGCGAGAACGCCCGGTCCGTGGACCTTGACGTGAACGCAATCAAAGAAAAAAAACTGACCAACATGCGAGCTGCCAGTGCTGACGAGGCTATGCGTCTCGTCCCAATAAAAGAACTCTCACTCGAACAGGCCCTCGAATTCATTGCCGCCGATGAGTTGGTGGAAGTCACTCCCAGGGCGATACGCCTGCGTAAGCGCGTGCTTCGCGCGAACGAAAGGCCAAAGCGAAAAGAATCTTAGCCAGAATGCACTTCTAAAAATGTCCGTGATCTTCCATGCTTTTGCGTGAAACCAAGATCTATCCCCTCACTGACGTGCGGCTCTCGGGGTTGTCTCATGCTGAGCAGGTAATCAGGCTCAGCCACGGCGGCGCGAACTTAATTCAACTCCGCGAAAAGAATCTGACGCCGCGCGAGTTTTTCAAACAGGCGGAGGAGGCCTTGCATATCGCCCGCCAGCGCGGTGTACGGATCGTAATAAACGATCGGGTAGATATAGCGCTGGCTCTTGAAGCTGATGGTGTTCATCTCGGCCAGGAGGATCTCCCCCCAGAGGCCGGCCGTCGCCTCCTTGGTGACAGAGCAATCATCGGCGTCTCCACTCATACCGTTGAACAGGCCCGGCAGGCCGCCCGGTTGCCAGTGAATTACCTGGCAATCGGTCCGATCTTCGCCACTTCCTCAAAGAGTGATTCGGAACCGGTGCTCGGTTTAGACGGTTTGCGGAATGTACGCGATGCCATCGGCGATTTCCCCCTCGTTGCCATTGGAGGCATCAGCCACGAGAACGCTCTGGAGGTATTGAAATCCGGAGCTGATGCTATCGCTGTAATAAGCGCACTCCTCGCAAACCCTAGTGAAGTTGCTGAGCGTACCAAAAGGCTTCTCGCCCTACTCTGACGCCTCCAAAGCGCGATACACCTACACTACACTCATTCGGCTGTCCGAGGATTCTGTAATTTGCTAAGCTTGCGCACTCGGAAACGCAGAACTCTGTCATCTCTCGACAGGAGCTAATCGAATGGCAGCAGAAATACCCACCGAAGCAGTTCAACAATCCCCGGCGACGATTGCGGTTCATGGTGGAGAGCGACCGGAGGAACAACCCTTCGGCGCGGTGGTCTCGCCTGTTTTTCATTCAGCCACATTCAGTTTTCAAAGCTTCGACGAAATGCGGCGGTATGCGCGTGGTGAATTGCCGGAGGCCTACTTCTATTCGCGCTACGGGAATCCAACCGTCGCAGAGGTCGAGAGGAAAATTGCCGAGCTTGAAGGGGCGGAAGCTTGTGTGGTTACGGCATCCGGTTCGGCCGCTACTTTTTGCGCTTTGGCGGCCGTGTGCGAGGCGGGCGATGAAGTGGTTGCGTACGATTCGATTTACGGCGGAACGGTAAAAATCCTAACCAAGCTGCTGCGCAAGTTCGGAGTGCAAGGGCGCTTTATTAGCTTGGCTGAAGTAAGCCGCCTAACTGGAATTGCCGGAGAACGAACGCGAGTCTTCTGGTTCGAAACTCCGGCAAATCCAATCAATCGAATTGTTGATCTGGATCAAGTGGCCGAAGCGGCCCGGAGAGCGGGCTTCCTTTCAATCGTTGATAATACATTCGCGACCCCGATCCTGCAGAAGCCAATTGCTCACGGGATTGATGCAGTGATGCACAGTGCCACAAAGTATCTTGGCGGTCACTCGGATTTGACCGCAGGCGCCGTTGCCGGCACCAAGGCCTTCGTCGACCGGGTCAGGCAGATGGCCGTGTTGGTCGGTGCTACCCTGGATCCTGCCGCGGCCTATTTGCTTTCTCGTGGAATCAGAACGCTGGATCTGCGGGTGCGCGCATCCTCTGAAAACGCAATGAAGCTGGCTCAAACTCTGAGGAAACACGCGAAAGTGGCTCGAGTCTACTACCCCGGTCTCGAGGACGATCCGGGGCATGAGTTGGCAAAACAACAAATGCGCGGCGGGTTCGGAGGCATTGTGGCAATCGACCTGGTAGGCGGAGAGCGCGAGGCGGAAAAGCTATTTAATTCTTTTCGGCTCATTCGCACGGCCCCGTCGCTGGGCGGTGTCGAAACCTTGGTCAGTTATCCACTTTATTCATCACACTCGGGTTTTTCGGAAGAGCGGCTTCGCGCTGCTGGAGTCTCCTCAGCGACTGTGCGTTTTGCCCTCGGGATAGAGTCGGCCAACGACATAATCGCCGACATCACGCAGGCACTGGACAAGATATAAGACGCTGATGGCCTACACCGAATTTACAGAAACCGCGGTTGATGCTAGAGCTCCCCACGCGCATAAGCACGGGCGCGTTTCAGACAGTCGTCGCCGACTAAGCGTGGTGTTGGTGCTGACGGCCATCTACATGGTTGCCGAGGCGGTGGGTGGTTGGTGGACAGGATCCCTGGCGCTGCTGGCCGATGCTGGTCACATGTTGACCGACGTGACGGCACTGGCGCTGGCCTTGATTGCGGCCTGGTTTGGCACTCGTCCCGCCACGTCCAAAAAGACCTTTGGTTACCATCGCCTCGAGATACTCGCGGCGCTTGTTAACGGTGTGGCGCTGGTAGTCATTTCGCTACTGATTTTTTACGAGGCCTATCAGCGGTGGTCTTCGCCACCCGCGGTCCGGGGCAGCATTGTGATGTTCGTGGCTGCGGGCGGCCTGGTAATCAACTTAATCTGCGCCTGGCTACTACACACCCCTCACGAGGTAGATCTCAATATTCGTGGCGCGTGGCTGCATGTAATTAGCGACGCGTTGGGCTCAGTGGGAGCGATAACTGCCGGCGCCATCATGTCGATTTACGGCTGGTACACGGCGGATCCACTGTTCAGCGCTCTGATCGCTGTTCTCATAGTCTGGAGTTCGTGGCGATTAATCCGCGAAGCTACGAACGTACTTCTCGAGGGAACACCTGCGCATATTAATCTCGCAGCGGTTGAAGAGGCGATTCTGCGAACGGAGGGGGTTGATGACGTCCACGATTTGCATGTCTGGACTATAACCTCGGGACGCGAAGCATTAAGCGCCCACGTGATACACGCATACAGCATCTCTCAACCAGAACTTCTCAAAGAGCTGCGTACAAAACTGCACGATCGTTTCGGTGTCGATCATCTGACAATTCAGATGGAAACCCCAGACTTTGAAGACGAGACATTTCATTTTTGCCACGCCGGAACTGCGTGCTTTCGATCGCAACGCGACTGAGTGTCAGCCGGTAGTCATTGGTTAGTGGTCTTTGGTCAGAGGGTCAGTTGTCCGCAGCCAGCAGCGTCGCAAAGCTCAAGCAGTTTTCAATTCTGCTTTTCATGAACTACGCTATTCCGAAGATAAAATGACTACAACTAACTACTACTACTAAGCTCAGACCACTCGTATGGAAATAAACCTCCTGCTGACTCTCGATCTTCGCGAACAAGCGGCTTTGCAAGCGGCACTCGTCACTCATGGTGCGCCTGACTGTCTCGTCACGCTGGCTCTAACCGGTGCTTGCCGTATTTCGTCGTTGGATGAAGCGCGCAAGCTTCATAACTGGCTTTCCCAGGCGCGCACAGCGGGCGAGACGGACTTCGCCTCTCTGCACGTAATCGAGCGGGCCCTGGTGCAATTCGGCGTGTGACCGTAATCCAGCGGAGTTAGTGAGCAGGTTTTAGCCTGTCAAAAATCTGATGCGGCAGATCGAATTAGCTTACGGACTCGACTCGGTTGCTTTTGGGTTTGACGAAGACCGCTATCAAGTACTTGCCTCCGACGGCCCGCGAGAACAACCGCTAACAGACGTCGAGATTGGCGAAGCATTGGATTCGCCGTTTGAATCTTCCCAGCTTGAAGAAAGTCTGTCCGCAGACGAGTCGGTATTGATCGTTGTTTCTGATTCTACCCGCGCCACAGGCAGTGCCCAGATTGTCAACCTTCTGGTACGTCGCATTATTCAGATCGGAATCGCGCCGCAGGACATCGCCATCATCTTCTCTTCTGGTATTCATCGTGCCGTCAGCCTGGATGAAAAGCGAGAGCTGTTAACTCCATTCATTTTCCAGCGCATCAAAACCCTTGATCATGACGCCCATGATCCGAGCACCCTGGTCGTGGTTGGAGAAACCAGGCACAGGACGCGCGTAGAACTTAACCGCTCGCTGCTGGATTTCTCTCGTGTCATTCTCACAGGCGCCATAGGATTTCACTACTTTGCCGGATTCACCGGAGGACGCAAATCGATCTGCCCGGGCCTCGCCTCAGCCCAGACAATCGAGGCCACTCATATGCTTGCGTTCGA
>JAIVJP010000341.1 GCA_020199975.1 Acidobacteriota bacterium | reverse complement strand
TCCTTTGTGTGTGACGTACATTCCAAAGCGGGATCGGTATTCAGCCGAAGTGATGAAGGCGCAGACCATCGCCCGGTGGGCGGCTGAGTCAGATCCAGTTCGACCATCGAGAGTGCTTAGCCAGAAGTTGTAGCCACTTTCGTCAGGCTCCCTTCGGAGATAGCCAAAATACTGGGCCAATACAAAGGCCTTCGAACTCTCTCTCTTCGCGAAAGCCGGATGGTCGGCCAGTCTCTGGATGATCTCGGCTCGTCCTGTGGTGCTGCCATCGTACAAAGCCGCCAGATTCCCACGCTTCGAGGAGAGATCCACTTCCGAGGTTTGCATCACCGAAGACATCAACTGATCCAAAAATTTATCGGCTTTCACACTGGTCGCGTATTTGTCGAGAAATTCCTGACGAACCACAAAAACCTTCGTGAAAGCGCGTTTGCTGTTTTCCCTGGCCTCAGGGTCAGTCACGATTTGGAGCCGGTCGCTATTGAATTCAGAAAGAGTTGGGCGACGGCCGAGCGCGGCTTTGTAGACGCGAAAGATGAAAGACCAGGTCTCCAGAAATTCGACCTCGACGAAACCCGCAGAAACATCAACGCGACGACCACGAGCGCAGTCAGCGTCTGACCCGCAATTCCCAAGTTCAATTATCCACTTGTTAGCGCGCACCGCGGTTGGTTCGCGGCCGAGAAAGTCTCGATAGTGTTGGCTGATGAAGAATCGCGAATCGTCGGCCGGATTTGCTCCAGCGGAGTTCACCCCCGGATCGATTGTGAGCCCACCCGGGAGATATGCGACTTCGCCAGAGTTGGACTGGAGCCGAACGCTGTAATCGCCAAAGGAAGCATGGGCCGCAACTGTCACATCAAATCCGATTACCGGAAACGGGGTTCCGAATTGCTGCAGCGTTAGACTATCCGGATCAATGGTCATAAAGGGCGACGTCACGGAGATGCCATTAATCGGCACTTGATCAACGCCTTCGCCGCCTACATAGATGGTCAGTTTCTTGCCGGCTTCCGCGGGCAGAGGCGTTGCTGAAAGATCGCCATTCGTTCCCAGGAGACGAGGTTTAAGAATGGGTGGCCCACTTTGCGGCGGCACCATAACAAAGTTGATCCTGGTAGTTGCATCCGCGCGCAGACGCACCCGGTTGCGAAGTTCGACGCTTCGAAAAGCTCGCTGCGCGCGGGTAGGGTTCGCAGGGTTCATTGCCACGCTGCCTGAGGAGACTTCCGTTGCGACTAGAGCATCGAGATACTCAGTTAGCACGCGATATTGACCGACTGGAATACTCTCGATGCGATAGTTGCCGTTTGCGGAAGTAATGCCGCTGGCGACGACGCGGCCGGAGTCGCTCTCCTCAACCCAAACATGAGCCCCGTGCAACGGAACTGGCGGGCCTCCCAACGTGCTGTTGGTCAGCTTCCCTTCGATCGCACTCAGACCCTCCGAAGAGCCGTATAGGCTAAGCACTCTGGTCCGATCGTCTTCGCTCAACGTGCGTTCGGTAAACGCGGGCAGTTTGTAGGTTCCGTTCACACCCTGATGAGCCTGCATGGTCGAGCCAATTACGTTTGAATGATCCAGACCAAGAAAATGGCCAATCTCGTGCATGAGAGTCGATTCAAGATCATACGTACCGGGCGTGCCGTCGGTTGAGAACTGAAGCAGCGTGGTGTCAGCGCCAATAGGATGCGGATTAATGACGATGTCCGCCTCGACGATCTCTCCTGTCTCCGGATCGTAGAACACGCGAGTGCGCGCAGGATTGTGGCCACGTCCGAAGATAGCCAGATTCTCGGCTGTCTCTGCAATCGTTATCAAGTTTATTCCATCGCCCCCGCTCACCGGACTGATGGACTGCACCTTCGACGAGACTTCTTCGAATCTGATATTCGCAGCGGTGGACCAGCGACTAAGTGCTCGATGAACAGCGCCTATAATATCGCTGTCTGGAGTCACAGCTGACGCAGGCGAGGTGAGGGACGTCGATAAACTAACCTGGATAGTCTTGGTCGACCACTTTGTCCGCTGCTGTGCAGGACTACCGGCGAAGTCGAGCAAGTCGGGAAAGTCAGACGCAAATGACCGAACCGGCGCGATGCATGCCAGGATCAACACTGCCAGAATTGAGTTCGGAGGTCGCACTCGAGAAGTCCACGACGCAACTTTCAAGATAAGAACTGCCAGGACGTGACCGACGGCTTTGGGCGGGCCCAAGTCGGGAACAATACTAACATTTCCTCGGCAGTCGTGAACTACGGACTGATGGTGATAAGAGGCGCCGTAGCCGCCGGTCTGCTCGAAAAAATAGAAGTGCCCCTGGTGACCGTCACAATGACCGGGACGTCTGGCGAGTTGGCTAATGATGCCGGTAGCATGAAATTTATGATGTCCCACCCGGGCATCTCCAGATTGGGCTTAACCAGAACAATAGAGGCGCCGGTGATGTCGGTTGTTCCAACAGTAACTTTGACCTCGGCTGGAGTCACTCCTCTGACTCCAGTCAGAGTAATTTCCAGTACCGTGGGCACCGTCATTCCACTGCCATCCATCGAAGTCACAGTGAAGGGTTCACCGGTCCGAGCAAGGGGATTGGTTACATTCACAATCGCGGCGCGTCCCCCAACACTAAAGAGGTCAGGCTGCGCAGGTACAATTTGCAGGAGGCCACGAAGCTGCGTGCCGCCATTCAACCTGCTGTTAACTACCAAGGTGGCGACTCCCGGAGCAGATCCCAGCGGCACTACGAAATTGATCTGCTTTGAGGTACTCCCCACGAAGTAGAGTCCCGCGGCGGCGCCGTTTACTGAAACAGACACGCCATTGAGTTCCACCGGCAAGGCTGGACTTCGCAATGTTTCTGAACCCCCACTGGCCGTTTGATCCGAGGGCGCGAACTCAACCGTCGTTCGCACAATGCCTAGTTCGCCGGGCGCCAGACCCGTAATGGTGCCGGGTGAAGGGCTCGGGGTGGGGCTTGGGCTCGGGCTGGCTTCCGGAGTCGGCAGCGGAAATTCACTGGCGCCAGTAAAGACCGAGAAGTGCGCGGATAATTCCGAAGTTACCGGCGGACTCAACAGGTAGAAAGCTTCGACTGACTTATCAGAGTTACCAGTACCGAGTTCCGCTCCACCATGGCTGTATGCAAGTCTCTGACGGCTATCGCTCGCCAAGGGGCGTACACCAACGAAGAGATCGTTCCCAGTCAGAGCGGGATGCTTTGAAAGCCGCGCGAATGTGTTTGCGGGCGTGGCAGCAGCCTGCGTCGCAAATATCTGCGTCACCGTACTTGGATTCAAACCCGTGCTGGCCTGGTCCGCAGCTGGGAACGTTCCATCAGGTTTGAAGTTCAAAGCCGAGGCAAAGATGAGCGTGGCCAAAGATAGCGTGCGCAGCTTCATTGGTCGCGCTATTTGCCTTGGGATCGGCAGCCAGTGACTCCAAAGCGATCAGGGATCCATCGCGGCTCAATCGACGACCGGGGTGGAGTGAATTTACCAATCTGGTTTCGTCCCTGGTGCGTGTAGCCTGGCGAACATTACTAACCGCGGCTCCGTTATAACTGGCCAAGTAGATTTCCAGATTTCCCCGGCCGTTGCCGTCGTCGTTATTTCCGGCGAGATTCGCAGTCGAAAGAAAGGCCACAACGGAGCCGTCCGATGAGAGAGACGGATTCTGTTGAAACACCAAAAACGGTCGTACGCCACCAGTACTTTGAGTAATTGTCGCTTGCGTGAAAGCGGATGTCTGCCGATTGTAGAAGAAGAGTTCCGGGTTTCTGTCGGCATTCCCCGCCGACGGAACCAGATTGCCTGTGGAAACAAATGCGATGCGATTGCCGTCATCGGAAATCGTCGCATCGCGGTTGTCGTCCGCCACCTGTGGTGCAACTCCAGTAGCTCCGGGAGTGGGAAGCAGGGTTGCGGGAGTATCAGTAATCTTTGTAAATGCTCCACCAGACAAAGTCACAATCGGCAGATTGGCGCCGCTTGTAAGATCTACGTCGGTAATAGCGGGTACCTGGTAGATCCAGATTTCCTGATTTCCATCTGCGGCCAGAGCGCCACCGGTATCTACCCCGTTAAAGTTAGCCGGATCTGGCGCGTTTGAACTAAAAGCGATGGTGTAGACGCGTTGGTTGCTCGCATTCAGCGCCGGCTCCAGACTGATCATGGGACGGTTGTTACTGATCTCAATCTGAATCTGTGCTGGATCAGCTGGCGTAGGACCCGGAGTCGGCGTGGGACTTGGCGCCGGGCTGGGAGTTGGTGTCGGAGTCGGACTGGCTGATGGCTTGGGAACGTTTTTGGTGTTCGTTATTTGAAAAATGCGGCGCTGGGCATAATCAGCTATGAAGATTTCTCGATTACCATCGGAATTATTGCGAGCCTCAGATCTATCAGTCGCAAGATCGCCGTTAGATTCGAACACCACCAATCTGCCATTAGTTGTGATGTCGTTTGCAGTCGTCCTAAATCCGCTTGGTGACGAGGTCAATTGAATGAGGAATGGATCCGGCGTAGCGCTCGGCGTCTGGGCCCAACTCGAAGAAAACCCGCCACCGGCGAGTGCAAGCACGATCATGGCAGACAACGAATAAGAGGCTTGCTTCACAAAACCCTCCGAAATAAAGACGTAGATACGAGCAGATTAGATGCCCATGGGAGCCTGAGCAGCAGTACGTGCTTGGTGAAGTTCGTAGAATTATTCCTTAACACCGGGCACTCAAAAGAAGCGCCATTTTACGCAGAACAAGCGGGTAATCGCAAGCATGCACGCGAACAACCCTCTAAGGCTGGACGGCTTGAGCGCCCCTGCGGCGTGGCTCCCCTGACTTTACCGCTTGGCCCAGAACAGTTATCGTTTCAACAATATGAGCCCCGCACTCCGCGTTGAAGGCGTTTCCAAAGTGTATCGCATCTATGACAGGCCGAACGATCGCCTGAAGGAGATGCTTACGCGCGGCCGCTGGAAGCGACATCGCGAATTCTGGGCTCTTAAAGATATCGGTTTTGAGATTGAAGCAGGTACCACCACGGGCATCATCGGCCCAAATGGCAGCGGCAAATCAACACTCCTCCAGATAATGACCGGAACGCTCGAACCTAGTCACGGAAACGTGTGGCACGAAGGCCGCATTGCCGCCCTGCTTGAACTCGGCGCGGGTTTCAATTTCGAATTTACAGGAATTGAGAATGTTTTCATGAATGCCGGGTTAATGGGTTTTTCGCGCAGCGAAACAGAAGCCTTACTCCCACAGATCGAGCGTTTCGCGGAGATCGGTCCCTTCATTCATCAGTCCGTCAAGACTTATTCGAGCGGCATGTATGTACGCCTGGCGTTCGCCATCGCAGCGAGCGTCGAGCCTGACATTCTCATCGTTGACGAAGCGCTGGCTGTCGGCGATGCGGTCTTTCAGCATCGATGCCTGCGTCGCATCAAGGACCTTCAGGAGCATGGTAGAACGGTACTCTTCGTTTCTCATGACGCAGCGGCAGTGCGCGCCTTGTGCACTCGGGCAATTCTTTTGAATGCCGGACGTGTAATCGCAGACGGCAACCCCCCCGACGTGCTCAACCGTTATCAGAAGATCATTATGGAGCGCGAGGAGGCGTATGATGCGGAGACGTCAGCAAGCACGTCTTCCGCGGATTCTGTGCCCCCTGACGAAAGCCTCGCGCCTCTCAGTTACACTTATCGTCACGGAGATGGCAGCGCCGAGATCGTGGGCGGCGAACTCACTGACGCCGCCCATCGGCGCGTCGAGGTTAGCGAAACTGGCGAGCCTTTAGAGGTGCGCGTGATCGCCCGCTTCCACCGCGACGTGGACGAACCCGTGGTTGGCTTTCTTATTCGCAACCGTCACGGTATACACGCCTATGGGACTAACACGAAAGAGCAGCAGATCGAGTTTGGCTCGGTGAGACGCGGCGAGGGATTGGAGGTTAGCTTCGCGTTTAACTGCTGGCTCGGAGTTGACCAGTATTCGATTTCGTTTGCGATTCATAGCCGCGATGGGCAGGCGTACGACTGGCTGGATGGCGCTCTCTTCTTCAACGTCACGAGCATGACGCAGATCGAAGGGGTGGCCAACCTCGACGCGGTCGCCACCGCGCGCCGCCGCCCGGCAAAGCCGCTGGCAGCGGAGAAGAACGAAGAGAGAGCGTTAAATATCAGGCGAGAGCGTGTGGCTCATGGTTGATGAGGAAGTTGAAAGTACTCTACGAGAGATACGGGAGCGCGTCCGCAAAACAGCAGAGCTGGAAGCCGAGGCCCCACGCGCAGTTGTATCAAGCGCCGCCAACGGTTCCATAACCCCGAGGGGCAAATCTGCGACCAGGACGCCTGAGACCATAGCCCGAATCGACGCATATCTCACCACGACGGCGCGCGCCTGGGATCGGCTGCCGCCCCTCGTCAGCAATCGCAGCGGAGGACTCGCCCGCCTGGAGCTGTGGGTCAAGCGGCGCTTTAAACAAGCGACGCGCTGGTACTCGTGGGAGCAGATCAACTTCAATGCCGCCGTGCATCATGCGCTTCGCGATACGCTGGATTCACTCCGGGACCTGGAACAGCAGCTCGGGCGACTGCGGGCGGATATGAGCGCGCAGATGGAGGCCCAGGCGCAGCAGCTTGAACAGAACCAGATAGAAATGATGACGCAGCGAGCAGAGATTGAGTCGCAAAGAGCAGCACTTGAGAGGCTACGCGCAGAGATGGAAACCTACCGGGCACAAATGGAGGCGGAGCAACGAGCGCGAAGTCTGGAGGTGAATGCACACTTGGCCGATCTGACCCGGGAGTTGCGCGAGCGCGATCAACAGCGTCTCGAAGAGCAACGTGTCTGCTTCAAACAACTATCACTCGAAATGAGCGAGGCGGAGGTGTTGCTCGATCGCGCACGTCGCGACTTTGAATCGCGGCTGGACAAGCTGGAAAGTTCGAAACGTAAATCGTGAATCGTTCATCGTTAATCGTAAATCGTGAGGACAGGTTCAGCGTTTGGTAGTGTCATATTTTCGCGTGTTCTCAGTGTAAGGGGTGCAAGGGATTCTTCTTGAGCAAAGTTTCAGCAACAATTACGATCCACCAAACCACACGAAACAACACGAAGGCGAGTTGGTGTGACTTCGTGTCATTTGGTGGATCGACTCGTTCCGGTCACGATTCACGATTCACGATTCACGATTTACGCCTTTAGAAGCCATGCCATCTTCATCCAGCGACGATTTATATCAACGCGCCGGGATCGTTGACCCTGCTGAGTTCTACCGCACGAAGTTTGTTTCGGACGAGGTGCTCGACGCCCGTTACTTCAAGACGCTGGACCGTTTTGACATGCGCTTCGCTCGGACGATGTGGATTTACGACAACGTGCGAGCGGGTTCTTCCGTGCTTGATCTCGGTTGCGGCGCGGGGATGTTGGCTCTGTTAAAGCGCAAGGGAATAACGCTGACAGGAGTTGATCTTTCGCCAGAGTGCGCGCAGGCTGCGCGACGCAACGGCTACGACTTTACTCTTAGCGCTGAACTCTCGCACGTTGAAGTCAGACGCGTGCTGCGTCCAGGCGGCGTAACGATGCACGGCATTGAATGTACCGATCGTCGCGCCCAGAAGTCTTACGACGAAATGAGCGCGGAAGAATTGCGGCGGTTCGTCGAGGTTGACGGGCACGTGGGCCTGGAGGAAGAACAGGAGCACACAGCTCGATTCCTACGCTTCTTTGACCACGTCGCATCGGAGCCGCGGTATACACTTTGTCTCAGCAGCGAAGAATTCATAAAGCAGGCAGACAAATATGGGCTACATTTTGAGTCAGATTTTATCGACTACCTGCGCGGTCTTTCCTTCAAGGAGCGCCGTGCTTTCGACTTGGCGATGGGTTATGTGTTTGGAAAGATTTCCGACCTCCAGATGTCTTTGCCGAAGACCGGGCTCTACCTCTTCTTGAAAGCTTCAGAGCGGCCCCTGGGACCTTTTTATAACGAGCATCGTGACCGCCGCGCGCTGTTTGCACCCGTCCGTGCTGACGACACTGCGCAGGTTGTTTGTCTGGATCGGAGCAAGAATGCGACCTTTGATGATGGCTGGTTCGAGCCAAATATCCTGCCGCCGGTGGCGCGCTGGATGAGCAACCGAGGTCGCGTGTCGTTCAGCGTTGATAAGCTCTCTGAAATCAGCATAGATCTCACGACCCACATGCCCGACCTCCGAACGCGTCCCCTGGGTCTGGAAATCCTCTTAAATGGGATCAGGGTTTGCGCCTTCTCGCTCTTTGATCACTCGTGGCTGAACCTGTGCGTACCCGTCCCCGAGTCTTTGAGTTCTAAAGCGGCTGGAGAGTTTGAGATGGAAATTCTCGCTGACCGCACTTGGCAACCGCGGCCGTCGGGCGAAGAGACGCGCGACGACCGTGAGTTGTCCATCGCCGTCTGCAATATCGTGATTCAATGACACAGGCAGAAGTCCGGAGTTTGAAGGCAGGAGAAGTCGGGAGTCAGGAGGGAGTCTGGAATAGTCTGGAGTCTGGAGTCTGGAGTCTGGAGTCTGGAGTAGTCTGGAATCAGGAGTCTGAAAGTCAGGGTTTGGATAATCGCGTTCGATGGCTAGCGCAAGAGTAACTCTCGTCTTCTGGCTCCTGACTTCTGACCTCTGACTCCTGACTCCTGACTCCTGACTCCTGACTTCTGCCTTCTGACTTCTGGCTTCTGACTCCTGACTTCTTCGTTATGCCGATCCGCAACATTCTCATTTGCACCACACAGGTTCCTTTCACCAGCGGTGGGGCGGAGTCTCACGTCGAGGGCCTCAGGCGAGCTTTCCAGGCAGGAGGCTACCAGGCGGAGGTAGTGGCGTTACCATTTAAGTGGTATCCCCCATCAGAGATCATGCGCGGAGCGCTGGCCTGGCGCCTGCTCGACTTGACCGAGGCGAATGGGAAGCCCGTTGATCTGGTCATCGGAATGAAGTTTCCCGCCTACCTGGTTGCTCACGAGAGAAAAGTCCTGTGGGTCATGCACCAATACCGCGTGGCTTATAACCTTTGGGGCACGGCCTTCGACGATCTCTCAACTTATCCCGAAGGTACCCGAGTGCGCGAATGGATACGTCACTGCGACACCCGCTTCATCCCTGAGGCCAAGAGAGTCTTCGCGAACTCAAAGACGGTCGCCGAAAGACTCAGACGCTACAACCAGATCGAGAGCGAGCCGCTCTATCATCCACCACCGCGCTTCGAGCAACTGCGCAGCGGCGAACAGGGCGACTACATTTTCTATCCCAGTCGTCTGGAACCACAGAAGCGCCAGGAACTCTTGATTGAGGCAGTGAAGTTTGCGCGCACTCCTATCAAGGTGGTTCTGGCCGGCAACTCGTCCAACCTCAAGCATTACCATTCGCTCATCAAACAACACCGAGTCGGCGAACGTGTAAGACTGCTCGGATTTGTTTCGGAGCCAGAGATGATTGAATTGTATGCAAACGCGCTGGGCGTCTGTTACCTCCCTTTTGACGAAGACTATGGCTACGTAACACTAGAAGGAATGCTTTCGGGCAAGCCTGTCGTGGTGCCAAGCGATGGCGGTGGCGCGACTGAATTCGTCGAACATGACCACGACGGTTTCGTCGTAGAGCCCGACCCGCGCGCCATAGCGGAATGTCTTGACGGGCTTTACCTGGATAGGGAGCGGGCTCGAAAGATCGGCGTGCGCGGACGGGAGAAACTGCAGGCCCTGAACTTATCGTGGCAGAACGTGGTCGACCGCCTCATCTCCGCAGCTTAATCAAAAAACATCGACGCCAAATGTGAAGCGAGCGCGACCGATCCTTCTTCGCTTACGATTGACCACTTTCACACCTTACGGCTGGCGGCGCTTTCGATCTTTCTCGTGATTCTAATGGTGCGGTGGCGTGGCTGCTTGAAGGCGCCTCAGGCGCGCCGCGCGAATTCGCTCTAATTGCTTGTTTGCATACTCGTGAAGGGTGCGGTTTCTGTTGGCAGTTTCACAGGGCGGCGCCAGAACGATGGCACAAGTTCAACGCGTTCTATCCGGAACAACTTCGTCGCGCGTCGGGCAACGAACCAATTCCGCATGGCGCACTCGTCATCAGTCACGAGATGCCTTGTACGAACTGCGAAGTTATTGTCGAGCGCTGGCAGTTCAAGGTCTACGTGCAGAAGTAATGGGAAAGTGATGTGTGATGGGGTCCTCGTGCCAAGCAATATCAACAGGGCCTCGGCTACTCTGTCACATGCACTGGCCTGGAAATCAAGCAACCACAGTTCATTCGCGCTGGACCAGATTGGACTTTGCGAGCAAAAATGTTAGCGTTTTGACGCTCAACAAACATGTTGATGACGGTAACCGCTCTGTATCGATTGACCAGCACAGATCACATGGCTGCGAATGCTGACGGAGAGATCCCGACGAGTACGTGCTTGCACTGGATATGGTGCAGGAGCAAGTAAACTTTTTCCACGAGCGTGGTTCGCACCCGCAAAAGTAAACGTGCGCGTGGTGTAGACCCAAGGTTGGTAACATCTCACGAGACTTCGAACCAAGATGGAGACACCAGCACCCCATGCTTCCGTTGAAGTATCCGACGAAGACGCCGCGTCTGCTGTCCGACTCCGTTTCTGGCGCGGCGGGCAAGCCGCCCGCGCGCGTGTCCTGTGGAGCAGCTTTGCAGGCAACCCCAGCATCCGCGCAGCAGTATTCACCTTCACGTTTTCCCGCGTCATCGTCCTTACCATCCTTATCGTCGGCGGGCAGATCAACCTCGCCACATCGGGTGGGGTCGAGGAGCCCCGCCAGGTTGACCTGTCGCTCTGGAAGATTTCTATCGCGCGCATTGTCCAAAGAACCGTGATGACGGCCGACGTGAACTGGTACGCCGGCATCGCCACGGAGGGGTATCATAAGACCGGGTTCAAGACAGACAAGCACTACAACTGGGGCTTCTTCCCATTCTTCCCCGTTCTGTGGCGCTTGGTTTGGAATGTAACCAGCGAGCTGCCACTCACGGGAATGCTGCTCTCGCACGTCTTCTTCCTGGCTGCACTTTTCTTCGTGCACCGGTCGGCGCTAGCTTTCGGCTACGAGGAAAGGATTGCCAACCGCGCGCTTTTCTACCTCGCCTTCTTCCCGACCTCCTACTTTTACTCGTTACCGCTACCGGAATCGCTGTTCCTGCTCCTGACGGCGGCGAGTCTTAACAGTGCGGGGCGCGGGCGTTGGTTGGCGGCGGGCCTTTGCGGTGCACTCGCCTCGGCCACGCGCTTCACGGGCGTGCTCCTTCTGCCCGCGCTCGTCGCACTTTACTGGCAGACCCACGGGTGGAACTGGCGGCGCAGGGAAGTTCTGAGCCTGTGCCTGATCCCGGTAGGGCTTCTCTCGTTCATGGCCTACCTGCAAGCGATCACCGGCAACGCCTTCGCATTCAAGGACGTGATGGTGGTGTGGGGTCGGAGCACGTCGATCTTCCTGGTCCCGCTTTTGGACTTCCTGCGCGACCCGCTGTTGCTCACCAAACAATGGGACTTCCGCGTCGTGAACTTTACGGCGGCGGTGCTTGCACTCAGTTGCGGCGTGGTGCTGCTAAGGAAGAGGCGTTGGGCGTTCGGCGTGTACACGCTCGGGTCTATCCTCGTGACGCTCTCGTCGGTTATGCTCCAATCGCAAGCGCGCTACGCAATGGTATTATTTCCCATGTACATTGTGTTGGCTGCCGCCGGCGAGCCACGGCGAGTTGACGAAGTAATTCGAACTGTGTCGGTGGCCCTGCTTAGTTTAATGACAGCACTATTCGCCGCCTACTTCAGCTTCGCGCTTTCTTAAAGAGCATGACCTAACGATTCACGATTTACGACTTCTTATGATACTGGCATATTTCAGTCCGCTAAATCCGCAGCCCTCCGGCATCTCCGACTACAGCGAGGAGCTCCTGCCTTACCTCGCAGCACATGCTGAGATAGATCTTTTCGTGGACGGCTTTCACCCGAGTAACCCGAACATCACGACTCAGTTCAGGTGCTTCGACTACCATCGCGATCCCTCCGCGCTGGATAGCCTCCAGGGCTATGACGCGGTCATCTATCACATGGGAAACGATCATCGCTACCATGCGGGCATTTTCGACACCATGCGCAAGCAGCCCGGCGTCGTAGTTTTTCACGACTTCGCTCTACAGGATTTTTTTCTAGGCCTGGCGCGCGTACGAGGAGATGTTGGACTTTATCTAGCCGAGGTCGCTGCCTGTCACGGTCAGGGTGAGCGCATCAGAGCCGAGGAACATCTGCTGCGCGGGAGCGTGCCCCCGCAGGTGGCCGCCCCACTTAGTT
>JAIVJP010000050.1 GCA_020199975.1 Acidobacteriota bacterium | reverse complement strand
CATCAGTTAGTTGGCTTAAGCTTCGGCGCGCACGTTCTCACGCTCGATAGGCTTGAGCAACATGAGCAACGTGAAAACCGTCCTAATGAATATCAGTACCGCTTCGTGCGCATCAGCGATCCGCAAGACCCCATCTTTAGGGGAATCAACAATCCCGGCTCCGGGCTCTGGCAGGACTACACCAAGCAGGCGCGCATCCTTCGTGTCTGGCAGAACCATGGTTTGCAGCTTGACGCGGTTCCCACAGGTTTCAAGCTTCTTGCCACCTCCTACCTCTGCCGCAACCAGATGATGGTAAAGCGTGAGAGCGGCCAGCTCATCTACACGGTGCAGTTCCATCTGGAGAAGTCGTTTGAAGATTGGAACAAATTTCGCACGCGCTGGGAACATCAGAACGAGTCGCGCGACGGCAGAGTACTTTTCGAGAATTTTATCGAGCTCGCCCTGGCGCACGCGAAGCCAGCCGTTTAGTTGACGAAGCTCGATGCCTCCGGTACAACTCACTAAAACCAGCCTCGCCGCTGCGGCTCAGCACCTGGCAAAGCGTGACAAAAATTTAGCTACTATCCTTAGGACCTACGGCCCACCGCCGTTGTGGGCCAGAGAGCCAGGTTTCGCAACCCTGGTTCAAATCATTCTCGAACAACAGGTGTCGCTGGCATCGGCGGCATCGATGTACAAACGCCTCAGCGAAAACGTTACTCCCTTTGGACCGGATCGTCTCATTGAACTAGGAGAACCGCACCTCAAGTCGTTGGGCCTCACCCGGCAGAAGACCGCTTACTGCATACATCTTGCTGAGTCAATACTCGCCAACAGCCTTAGTGTGTCTGGTTTGTCTAAGATGAGTGATGAGGATGCGAAGTCTGCGCTGATGCATGTGAAAGGCATCGGCTCCTGGAGCGCGGACATCTATCTCTTGATGGCTTTGCGCCGACCGGATATCTGGCCGGCAAGCGATCTCGCACTTGCGACAGCTGCAACTAAACTCAAGAAGTTGAAGCAGCGCCCGACTACAGAACAGCTTTTCGGCATATCCGACCGGTGGCGTCCATTTCGTTCAGTCGCGGCCCGGATGTTATGGCAGTATTATCTTGCCCGGGCGTGAGGTGAATAACCGCTAGCGGCAGTTAACCCGTCAGATATACCAGCGAGTCGCAGATTGGATTTAGAGCCCGCGAAGCGTGGCGAAAGCATAAAGCCTGGGGCGTGAGCCCCAGGACAATCGCATTTGAGTTCCTAGCCCGCGAAGTGGGCGGCAGCGGCAACCAAAGAGACATCGTTGATGAGAGATTGCCACCAACAGGATCATCGATCGGCTGTCGCCCGCTTCGCGGGCTCTTTAATTTCCTCAACACCTAACCTAGGGTTCCGCTTCGCTTCACCCTAGAAGGCTTTATGCTTTCGCGCTTCGCGGGCTTGCTGCTACTTCGCGATCGTTGACGTCGAGGTCTTCACTCCGGTAAGATCGATCTGCGCAGTTGGCGGAACGTTTTCGACCGTGCGCTCGATCAACCGATCGACAACGGCGTTTAGATCATTGTTGCTGCTATTGTAAACCTCAAGTTGTTCATCAGCCGAAGTCCCGCGCTCCATAATAGTATGGATGTGCTCAATCTCCTTCCGCGAGCCAAGCGGGTCGACCACATCGTCCACGAAATCCAACAACTCATGAATCAAATCGCGTGTGGGGACTTCCTTCTGCTTACCGAAGTCGATCATCATTCCGTCCAGACCGTAGCGCACCGCCCGCCATTTGTTTTCCTGGATCAGCAGCCGCCGGTAGAGTCGAAAGCCCAGATTCTTTTCGATCAGGCTATTGAGCTTAGCGACGATTGCCTGAAAGAGCGCGGCAATTGCAATCGTGTCGTCGACCCGATTCGGAATGTCGCAAACGCGAAACTCCAGGGTGGGAAAGAATGGATGCGGCCGGACATCCCACCAGATCTTCTTGCCATTGTCGATGCATCCCGTCTTGACCAATAGATCGATATAGCGCTGAAAACTGGCGTAAGAATCGAAATGGTCCGGGATGTCCGTGCGGGGAAACTGCTTGAAAATTTCGCTGCGATAGGATTTCAATCCCGTGTTGTGAGCCATCCAGAAGGGGGATGACGTGGTAAGCGCAAGTACGTGTGGCAGGAAGTAGCGAGCTGCGTTCATGATGTGGATCTGACGGTCTTTATCCGGAACGCCCACGTGGACGTGCAAGCCGAAAATGAGCAAGGAACGGGCTACCGTTTGCAGTTCCTGCACCAATAATTCATAACGCTCATCCTCAAAGATCTTCTGATCTTGCCAACGCGAGATGGGATGTGTAGAAGCTGCAATGATTACCAGACCGTTCTTGCGCGCCAGACTCGAGATGACGCTGCGGAGATTCGTAATATCTGCGCGAGCTTCCTCAATGTTGCCACAGATCCCTGTGCCCACCTCAACCATTGACTGGATCATCTCAGGCTTGATCTGCTCGCCCAGCAGCATTGTGCCCTCTGCGAGAATCTCTACGACGTGCGAGCGCAACTCCCGAGTGCGCGGATCGACGATCTGAAACTCTTCTTCGATACCCAGTGTGAATTGATCGAACATATTGCCGCTCCTTCTTGGACACGAGCCAAAGCTCGGCCAACAACCCTAAATTCATTCACCGGACATGCATCCCGAAGCAATAGTGACTTGCCGGGCTTAAGCTTTCAAGCACTGTTTGATCATCTTCCAGTCAGGACAACAATTGCCTAAGAACTCATGCCGAAGATGCTTGCCGGCGCTGCCGAACGAATGCACCGGGCTATAGAGATCGAAATGGACATACCATTTACGCGGGCTACCCTCCTGAAAGAGGAAGTGAAGCACGGCCTCGGCACGGCCCTTCTCGTAAAAGCCGCCGCTCGTATCTTTGTGGTTGGCAAATAGTCGCGTGAAATCTTTCCGGCGTGAAAGCGTCGACTGAATAAACGGCCAGGCGGCGAAAGCGATACCAACGCCACCTTCCCCGTACACGTTATCAATGCTTTTTACGAGATGCCAGAGATCCTTAGCCTGCATCCGGCTGAGGACCAGAAGAAGAGCCTGCTGTTTGTCTTCGGTCAGCGAGTCGAAAGCCGCTTCATCGCTCACTGACCCCCAGAGCCCCACGAGTCTGCCGGTCAAAGCGCCGCGAGCCCCGACAGGAAGCTCGCGCCATCGGAGTTGATGGCTAAGGGAGGAGGACATTCACACCTTGCCGAGTTCTGGTTCCAGCATAGCGCGGTCGCCGTTGAAAGGCCATGAAAGCGAACGCAACGCCTACACGCCGCCCTGGATTCCTATAGATCACTTCACCGTTTAACCGACTTGCTGATCCTCGCTAAGGGGGGGCGCCTCAGTAATGCCGTCAGACCAGCGCATCGAACCACGCTATTTCCTTTGGCTGATAATGTAAGTAGGAACCATGCCGCCGCCTGAAGTGACATTCGCCAACTCGGTAAAAGACAACCGCGTGAACGCAGATCCGACTTTGCCGTTGAACAACAATGGATCGAGATCGACAAGCTGCTCGGCAAAATCAACGCTGCCGTCGTCTTTCAGAGCCGGGAATATCTCGCGGGCCGTCGGGACCCGCTCCTGAACCACATAGTCCGCATTCACCAGCGCAGTTCGGATGGCTTCCTGCCAACGGATCTCATCCGTGTTCCAGCCAATGGTGATGCCATGGCCACCGTAGTCGTCATTCGGCTTTAGTACCAGCTTGTCTCGGTTCGAACTAACAAACTCCAGCAGGTCGATTTCTTCCTGCTTGTAGTCGCTTCTCTCGGCGCGCACCAGACGCGTCCAGGGCACATGGGCACTGATTGCTGCTTGTTCGTCTCCGGTGAACAAATGGGCCCGATTCGCGCTGGTCAACACAGCGAACAGCGCCTTCTTGTGAATGAGCTTTGAACGAAAACTGTTCACCATACAGAAAGCGCCGGCGCGGTAAGCGTCAAGCAGCGCCGGACACTCCCGCATGATCGGTATATACTCATTTACCAGCAAACGCTTATAGACGATGTCAATCTGAAAGCCGCCCATGTGCAGGCGGTGGTTGTCGAATTGCAGCTGGTCCGGTGAACAAATTATTGAAGGATAACCCTGGCCCTCAAAGAACTCTTTGAATAACTCAAACTCTTTCTGCGTGGGCACATCCTTGAGATCAACAATGGCAATCTGCGGGGGGCGATCCGGCTGGCGACCAAGAAATTCAGTGTAGGATTCAAGCAGCACCGCTAGCATGAAGCGGCGGCCATAGAGTGGGCGAACGTTGTATCTCTCAGAAAAACGTTTCATCACTGGCAGGGCCGAGAAAATATCGTAAGCGGCATCGGCGTAGGCAATGCCGGCGGGACTCTCCCCATTCAGTTCTACGAAGCTGTAAGCCGCATCTGTGAGAAAGGAGTCCAGACGCGAGGTTGGCGAGACCGCCTTGTAGCCGGGGTCGATGCCAATCAGCTCCCGTTCGATCGCCGTCAGACGCAGGTCATCGACAATCGTCGGGTCCTCGATGGCGGCGTCCTTCACTTTTTCGATCGCCGACCAGACCGTCTCGCAAATTTTGCAGATACGCTTGAAGTCTTCTTCAGTTACGAAGTGTGGACGCAGGTAGGGTGAAAGCCGACGACCGCCGAAGATCAGCCTGGCACGCTCTAGACCCTGGTCGAGCATCACGCGCGATTCTTCGGCAAGCTTAGTTTCCTTGAGTAAGTCGTGATAATGCGAAACAGCTTGTTTCAACATCGATCGAGACCGTGAATTCTAGCAGCGGATAAGACTAACTAGCGTTGGAAGCGCCTAGGGTAGCACAGTCC
>JAIVJP010000278.1 GCA_020199975.1 Acidobacteriota bacterium | reverse complement strand
AGCTTACCTCATCAGAGCCGAAGTCCCCACCATCCGTCCGGTAGTGCTCCTCTTCTGCATCCCGCAGGCCCAGCCACCAGCTTTCACGAGCCGCGTCAATGCTTTCCGCCCCCGCCTGGGCCATCACATTGTGTATGCGTTCCTTAGCGTCGTCATCTTCGGCGAAGCTAATCACGACGGAGCGGCCTTTCCTTAACGCATCTTCGTACAGGTACAACTCGTCCCGTGATAACCCTTCGGCCAATCCACTTTCCATCGCGGCGCCGGCTGCTGCCCCCGTAGCTGCTCCTCCAACTCCCAGTAATGCAGCGCCAATAACACCGGCCGCAAGCACGGGTCCAACGCCTGGAACCAGCAGGCTGGCTGCGGCCAGACCTAGCGTTGCCCCTCCAGCCGCTCCTATCGCACCGCCCACGGCTCCGCCCATCGCTTTCCCCATTCCCGGCTGTTCGGTGTCAGTAAAGGGAACCGCCGACTCAACTCCCTCGTCGCTGGTTCCCGGCGTTAAGAAGACGGTCTTGTCGTTGGCAAGTCCTGCGGAACGAAGTCCAGAAACGGCACGTTCGGCGTCGGCGCGTGAGTCGAAGATACCAGCTATCGCTTCCATGGTTAATTCTCTCCCTTTCAGATTTATTCCATTTAACGCTCCTCGCGACACTGCTTCAAGCGAAACAGGTAAACGACACAAATCGTTGAGGAAATCAACAAGGCTATGTTAGAGTCGGCTTGAGAATCGATATATAGACTGCCCGGGGAGAAAACCGCTTGTACGACTTCGTAGATAAATACTGGCCCATGTCGGTGGGCGACGGGAAGGCGACGCGTAAGAAGAAACCGCGGATCCTGGCTATCACCACAGACTGTTGCACCGGCTGTGCTGGATCACCTGCCTGTATCGAGTATTGTCCCATCGAGGCGTGTATGTTCTGGGTGCCCGATGAAGATCACCCCCCCTTCGGGCGCATTGAAGTTGATCCTTATCTCTGCATTGGTTGTCAGAAGTGCATCAGCAAAGGTCCCGATGGCGCGTTTCTCGATGGCTGTCCCTGGGACGCCATCGAGATGGTGCCCACGGAAGACTGGAGTGTGACACGCCCGCCTTTGGTAAACTAAAGTGTCATCGTTTAAGAAAGGAGAATCGAATTGCGAAAAGTGACGTTTGGCGGCGCGAATAGTCTCGACAATTACTTTGCCCGTAAGGACGATGCGGTGGATTGGCTAATGTGGAGCGACGAGGCTGCGGCGGTTATGACGGCCTATTGGAAGACTATCGACACGGTTTTGATGGGACGCAAGACTTACGAGGTGGCGCTTAAAAACAGCAAGGGTAAGAGCAACCCTTACCCGGGCATCAAATCATACGTCTTCTCGCGCACCTTACAGCCAGGCAAAGACGCAGGCGTCGAGATCATCCAGAAGGATGCCGTCGCATTCGTAAGAAAACTAAAGAGTCAGAAAGGCAAAGACATTTGCGTGATGGGCGGTGGCGATTTCGCAAAGACCCTCCTCGAGGCGAACCTGATTGATGAGATCGGTTTCAACATCCATCCGGTTTTGCTCGGTTCAGGAATTCCGCTTTTCCACGAAATGAACCACCAGATCGATTTGGAGTTGCTGCAGTGCAAAGCCTTCAAGAACGGCTGCGTCCTGGTTACTTATCGGATAAAACACTGACTTGAGTCCGACTGGAGCTCGGGCATCTTGCCCGCCGAGCGTGCGCCAGCACGCTCAGAATCTTCGCTTTCACTCTACATTCACCTTACTAACGCAGACTCGCGCCTGCGGCGCTCAGGCGGGCAAGATGCCCGCGCTCCAAGGCTGCCACTGCGTGAAGTCAAGTTGGGTTCTGTTGCGCACGGCTCTGAATGGCTTTTACGGTCAGGGTTGCTTGTTGCTTTATGCGGTCCGACTCAACCACAGTGCCATTGGCAAAGGGTTCGATAGCCGGTACGTCCTGGGGTTCACCAATTAACGCAAGTCCGCGCAACGCCTCCCATAGACTGTCTTCATCCGAATTGATCGTCATCATCGCCACGCCGGGCAC